>DATBYN010000088.1:0-15396 GCA_036513695.1 Bradyrhizobium sp.
CCGGATCAGCGGATATAAGGGACGGCGCCCGACGATGACCCTGTTTGATGGCGAGCTGTCGCCTCCGTTCGAGATCGTGGAGCCGCCCGAATGGCGGGCGCCGATCATCTTCAACTCCCCGCATTCCGGCTCGACCTATCCGGACGAATTCCTGAACGCCTCGCGCATCGATCTGTCTTCGCTGCGTCGCTCGGAAGATTCGTTCATGGACGAATTGATCGGAGGCCTGAGCGGACGCGGGTTTCCGACCGTCCGGGTCAACTTTCCCCGCTCCTATGTCGACGTCAACCGCGAGCCCTACGAGCTCGATCCGCGGATGTTCTCAGGCCGGTTGCCGAGCTTTGCCAACACGCGATCGATGCGGGTCGCCGGCGGCCTCGGCACCATTCCGCGTGTGGTCGGCGACGGCCAGGAAATCTATCGCGAGCGGCTTTCGGTCGACGACGCGCTGGCGCGGATCGAGGCGCTGTACAAGCCCTATCACCGCGCGCTGCGGCGGCTGATCAACAAGGCGCACCAGGCGTTCGGAACGGTGATCGTGGTGGATTGCCACTCCATGCCCTCGGTCGGGGTGTCGCGGGACGAGCCGCGGCGGCCGGACGTGGTGATCGGCGACCGCTATGGCACTAGCTGTGCGGCGCTGCTGCCCGACATGGTCGAGCAGACCATGGGCCGGCTCGGCTACTCGGTCGGCCGTAACAAGCCCTATGCCGGCGGCTTCATTACTGAGCACTACGGCAATCCTGCGAGCGGATTGCATACGATCCAGCTCGAACTGAACCGCGCGATCTACATGGATGAACGGCGGCGCGAACGCGGCCCAAGATTCGCGCAGGTGACGGCGGATTTCGGAAGGCTAGCGGATGCGCTCGCCGCCGTTCCGCTCGGCGACCTCGGACCATTTCAGGCTGCTGCGGAATAAAAACGTTCACCTAGCCGTCATTCCGGGGCGCGCCACCGGGTCCGCGCAAAGCGCGGCCCGATGACAGGCTCCGCGCGAGCCCGGAATCCATACTCTCGATCGCGGTTATGGATTCCGGGCTCACTCGTTTCACCCGCGCCCCGGAACGACGAGGCAAGAAAAAAGGGCCGCTTGAATAAACAAGCGGCCCAAGTCTAGGGAGGAAACGCCCAAGGAGGGCAGCGGTAACGCGAAAGCGCTACCGCACCGCAACAATATGCGACCGCGCTGCACAAAACGCAAGGGGTTTTGGATTGTTTCCCCCGCTAAAAATCACGAAGTTCGGGGTTAAGACAAAAATGTCACAATGTGATATTTTATTAAGTGATTTCAATAACTTGACAGCCTAGCGACCAGTTCGGACGCCGCACCCCCTGCGGCAATATGCTCAAATTCTCGAATTCGTGAACCGCGCTGTCATCCAAAAATTCACAGCTGTGCAGGCTGATTCGCGGATCGAAAAAATGAGCGCGCGAGCGGTGGAATCAGCGTCGCTACCCGTGCGCGAGCTGCAGGATTGGGCTAGGCAGAAGCCAAGAAACTCTGCGGCCTGCTTCGCACCCCAAGGAATAGCCGTGACGGTCATCGACTTTACTGCCTTCATCGGCCGCCTCGCGACTGCCTCCGGGGAAACCATCCTGCCGTTCTTCCGGACGTCGCTCTCGATCGACAATAAAAGCATGGGCTCCGATTTCGATCCGGTGACCGAAGCCGACCGTGCGGCGGAAGCCGTGATGCGGCGGCTGATCAAGGCCAGTTTTCCGCAGCACGGCATTGTCGGCGAGGAATTCGGCAACGAGCGCGAGGACGCCGAATATGTCTGGGTGCTGGACCCGATCGACGGCACCAAAGCCTTCATCGCGGGCTTTCCGACCTGGGGCACGCTGATCGCGCTGTTGCACAAGGGCACGCCGGTGTTCGGGATGATGCACCAGCCCTTCATCGGCGAGCGGTTTTCCGGCGACAGCGGCTCAGCGCATTACCACGGGCCGTCGGGCGCACGGAAACTCGCGGCGCGGCGCTGCGCGTCGCTGAAAGAGGCGACGTCCTACACCACAAGCCCGCTGTTGATGAACGCCACCGATCGCTCAGCCTTCGGCCGCGTCGAAGCGGCGGTGCGGCTGACGCGTTACGGCGGCGACTGCTACTCTTACTGCATGCTGGCGGCCGGACATCTCGATCTCGTGGTCGAAACCGAACTGAAGGCTTACGATATCGCCGCCCTGATCCCGATCATCACCGGCGCCGGCGGCATCGTCACCACCTGGGAAGGCAAGCCCGCGCAAGGCGGCGGCCGCATCATCGCGGCCGGCGATCCGCGCGTGCACGAGGCGGCGATGAAGCTATTGAACGGCTAGCAGCGAGGCGCCATGAAACTTCTGGGCGCGCTGATGACCGGATTGTCGGTGCTGCTGTCGCCGGCATTGGCGGTGGCGCAGGATTTTCCAAACAAATCGATCCGCCTGATCGTGCCGTTTCCACCCGGCGGCCCAAACGACATCATCGCGCGCGTGGTCGGCCAGCGCATGTCGGAACTGGCAAAGCAGCCGGTGGTGATCGAAAATCGCGGCGGACAGGGCGGCGTGCTCGGAACCGACGTGGTCGCGAAAGCTGCCCCTGACGGCTACACCATCGCGATTTCGAGCGCGGGCGCGCTCACGATCAGCCCCAGCATGGAAAAAGTCGCCTACGATACAAGCAAGGATCTGCAGCCGATTACGCTCGTGGCCACCGTGCCGGAGATGCTGGTGATCGCAACCAACGTACCTGTCAAGAACATGAGCGAACTGATTGCGCTCGCCAAGGCGCAGCCCGGAAAACTCAATTTTGCCTCAACCGGTCCCGGCGGCATGCCGCATCTGGCGGGCGAGTTGCTCAAGCTGACGGCAAAAATCGACATCGTGCACGTGCCCTATCGGGGCGCGGCTCCCGCCGTGAACGACCTGCTCGGCCAGCAGGTGCAGATGGCGTTCCTCGATCTGCCGGCGTTGTTGCCGCAAATCAAGGCTGGCAAGCTTCGGGCGATCGCGATCGGCTCACCGCGGCGCGCGCCGACCGCGATGGAGGTGCCGACCACTGCGGAGGAAGGCATGCCCGATCTGCTGGCCGAAAACTGGTATGGTATGGTCGCGCCCGCCGGCACGCCGCCGCCGATCGTCACGACCCTGAACCGTATCGCGACCGAGGCGATGGCCGATCCGACCGTCAAGGAAAAGCTTGCCAGCCAGGGCGCCGAGCTGATCGGCGACACGCCGGAGCATTTTGCCCGTTTTATCGACGCTGAAATCGGAAAATGGGCGAAGGTGATAAAGGACGCCGGAGTTCCGACGGAGAAGTGAAGTAAAGCTACTGTGCGGCCTTGCGCAGATGATCGACCAGTTGCTTGGCCGGTCGCGGCAGCGTCTTAAAGCTGCGGGCGCAGATCGCGAGCCGCCGGTTGGCCCAGCCGTCGCGGATCTTGACCATCAATATCGGCATCGATCGGGCGCAACGTTTTGCTGCGGCTTCCGGCACCACCGCAATCCCGACATTCGCCGCCACCAGCTGGCAAATCGCGTCGAAATCCCGCAATCGCGCCCGAAACCGCAAGCGCACGCCGAGCCGCGCGGCATGTTTTGAAATATGGACCTGCAGCGCGGTCGCATGGGTCAGCCCGACGAAATCGTGATCGGTCACCTCGGCAAAGTCGATTCCGCGGCGGCCGGCAAATGCCCCGTTCCGCGCCGTCACCAGCGTCAGGCGGTCCTCGCTGAACAGGAACCGCTCGATGTTATCTGGCAACGCATGTTCGGCGGCAAATCCGAGATCGGCCGCGCCGGTCGCGATCGCCGCCGCGATATCGGCGCTTTCGCGCTCCTCGACATCGACGCCGATGTCGGGATGCTCGCGCAAGAATACCGCCAGCGCTTTCGGTAGATGCTCTGATAGGCCGGAGGTGTTGGCGAGCAGATGGACGCTGGCCTTGACCCCGCTGGCATAGGCCGCGAGGTCGCCGCGCATCGCTTCCACATTGTGCAGGACGATGCGGGCATGATCGAGCAAGCTCTCGCCGGCCGCGGTCAATTCGACGCCGCGGCGGCCGCGTTTTAACAGCGCAACGCCTAACGCTGCTTCGAGCCCCTTGATCCGTTCGCTTGCGGAAGCAAGCGCAAGATGCACGCGCGCCGCGCCGGCCGTGATGCTGCGCGCATCGGCGACCGCGACGAACAGCTGAAGGTCGACCAGGTCGAAGCGCATGGCGAAGCTTCCCTGCCTTCGTTGTTGCCGAAGGCTATCTCCGTAACCTCCAGATTGTGCCGATCGCGCCGATCGGTCAATGTCTCCGCCATGTTCGAACCCTTCATTATTCTGATCGCCGCGGTGTTCCTGCTGGCGGGTTTCGTCAAGGGCGTGCTCGGGCTTGGCCTGCCGACGGTCTCGATGGGATTGCTCGCGGTCACTATGCAGCCGTCGCGGGCGCTTGCGATCGTCATCGTGCCGGCCGTGATCACCAACATCTGGCAGACCTTTGGGGGTCCCTATTTGCGCGACATCGTCCGGCGATTGTGGCCGCTGATGCTGGGCACGGTCGTCGGCATCTGGCTGAACGCGGGCATGCTGACCGGCCCTTCAGCGCGCTATGGTTCCATCGTGCTCGGCGCCCTGCTGGTGATCTATGCGATCGTGAGCTTGAGCAAGTTCAGCTTCACGGTCGCGCGCCGCGATGAAAAATGGGTCGGCGGCGTCGTCGGCGTCATGACCGGGATGGTTTCCGCCGCAACTGGCGTGCAGGTGATCCCCTCGATGCCATTCATGCAGGCGATCGGAATGGAGAAGGACGAGTTGGTGCAGGCGCTCGGCGTGTTTTTCACGGTCGCGACGCTCGCGCTCGGCTTCAGCCTCACCAGCGCCGGCCTGTTCAGCGCAGCGACAGCGTGGCCCGGCGCGGTCGCGATGGCCGGCTCGTTCGCCGGCATGTTCATCGGCCAAGCGGTGCGTTCGCGGATGCAGCCGGAAGTTTTTCGGCGCTGGTTTCTGATCGGGATGATTTTTCTCGGGCTTTATCTGGCGGGAGCCGCGGTGTTTAAGATGTTGGCGTCGTAACAGGTGTCATCACCCGCGAAGGCGGGTGATCCAGTAAACGCTGGCGCCTGTGATTGAATCGAGAAGCCGCGGCGTACTGGATGCCCGCTTTCGCCGGGCATGACAGTTGGGCTCACTTAAACAACGGCGTGCCCGGGACGAACGCGTCGAACGCCGCCCAGAATTGGGCACGGTAGCGGTCCTGTTCCTGCAGGATTTCGTGTTTCGAGCCGGCGATCACGAGATGCGAGCCGGCGCGCAAATGATAGGCGAATTCCTCGATCGCGGAAGTGGATACGACGGCGTCGTTGGAGGCGGCCAGCATCAGGATCGGCTGGCGGATTTGCGACGGATAATCGGCGGCGCGAAAGCCGTTCATCGCCCGGAACGCGGTATCGGCCCAGGCGATCGTCGGCGAGCCGAGGCCGAGCGTCGGATCCTCCTCCAGGATTGCGACATTGCGGGCATAGCGCACGGGATCGCTGGTCAGGGGATTGTTGACAAAAGAGCCCGCGCCGGTCAGCTCATCGCTGCCGCCGGGAACGTAGCGGCCGCCCTGGCCGGCGAGCCGCAGCACGCGCAGCAACGCGCGCGCCGGAAACGAGGTGCTGCGCCCGGGAAGGTCGATCATCGGCCCCGACAGCACCATGCGGTCGAACCAGCGCTTTCCGGCATGCGCGACCCGCAGCAGCACCGCGCCGCCCATCGAATGCGCGAGTGCGAAATGCGGCGGCGGGCAATCCGGCAACACCACCTGCTGCACGAATGTCTCGACGTCTATTTCGTAATCGGAGAAATCGCGCACATAGCCCTTGCGCGGATCGCGCAGCCGCCGCGACGAATGGCCCTGCCCGCGCCAGTCGATCATCGCCACCGCAAAGCCGCGGTCGCGCAAATCGCGCACGGTCTCGAAGTATTTTTCGATCTGTTCGCTGCGGCCGGTGAAGACGCAGACCGTGCCCTTGCGATTGACCGGCGGCGCCCAGCGCGCGAAGCGCAATTCGGCGCCGTCCGGCGTCTTGATGGTGCCGGAGACGACGTCTTCGGGAACGGGATTGGCGGGAATGGAGACGAGCGTCATGGGCAGCGGACCGGCTAGGTGAAAAGTGCTGAAAATCAAGGGTGGGCAAGGGTTAGCGAGGGGTCGTAGCGTTAAAAACAGGCGTCGCTCTCGCCCTCTTGAACGCCGTCTCGCCCCTCCCATATCATTTTCGTGCAGGCCGCTACCAGTGTTTCGGGAGACCGAGCGCTGAGGCTGCACGCTGACAAAAGCCCGGCCCGATGGCGGGCGGGTTAATTCACGGGCGAATTCAGCAAAAGTGGTTTTCCGGTTTTGCGTCCGAATTCGCTCAACTCAAAAGTCGCTCAATGGAGGACTACCCTATGCGTACCTACGATCTCACCCCGTTTTATCGTTCCACCGTCGGCTTCGACCGCTTCTTCTCGCTGCTCGACCAGGCCACAGCAGACGGCAGCCCCGGCTATCCGCCCTACAATATCGAGCGCACCGGCGAGAACAATTACCGCATCAGCGTTGCGGTTTCCGGCTTCTCGCAAGGCGAACTTTCGATCGTCGCGAAGGAGAACACGCTGACGATCAAAGGCGAGAAGTCCGCCAATGAGAACGGCAACACATCCGAAGTGTTGTATCGCGGCATCGCGGCGCGCGCCTTCGAGCGTGTGTTCCAGCTCGCCGATTTCGTGGTGGTGAAGAACGCTTCGCTTGAGCACGGCCTGCTCCACGTCGATCTCGTCCGCGAGATCCCCGAGGCCAAGAAGCCTCGCAGCATTCCGATTTCCACCAGCGCTCCTGCGCCGCAGGTGGTCGACGGCTCGGCCGAGAAGGCCGCCGCGTAACACGGCTGTTTTTCTAAATTTAGAAAGCGCCCCGGGAAACCGGGGCGTTTTTTATCATCGTCGTCCCAGCGAAAGCAGGGACCCCCGCGTGAGCGCAGTTGCGCTCGTCGCAACGCCGTGTCGCTCGTTTTGAGAGACGCTGGTCGACGGCTTTCGCGCGACAACTAAAGCCTGTGGTTATGGGTCCCCGCGTTCGCGGGGACGACTCGTGGTTGGATCGCGCCTCTACTCCAGCCCCTGCACCTTCGGCATCTCCTGGGTCGGCGCAATCTGCGGCGCGGCGGGTTTTGCTTCGACCGCCGGCGGCGCGGAGGCTTGCGGCGCGGGCTGCGCATCGGCCGGTTTCGGTGCAACCGCGGCCGATTGTTGCGGCGGCGGTGCGACGGGTTTTGCCGCCAAAGGCTTAATGTCGTCGACACGCGGCGGCGACGGTTTCGGCACCGGCACTTGGGGCGCGCGGCTGGCGACATGCGGGACCGAGCCCGGCGGCCGCGGCGGTCCCCTCATCGAGCTGACCGGCGGCAGCGGCCCCACCGGGCCATAGGTCGCGGTCAAATCCTCATTGAAATTGTCGCCCATCCGGTAGGCCGGAATGAAGCGGATGATGCGCCCCGAGCGGGCATCGATCACCAGCCGCCCGTCGTCGCCGGCCCGGTTGATCACCGAAATGATGTAGACGAAGCCGCGCTGATGCGGAGCTCCGAGCGGCGAAAACCCGCTCTCGCGCACCACCGCGTAGACCTCCTGGGGCGGCAGCAACATCATTGGTCCACCGTAGCGCGGCATCGGTCCGCCGTAGCGTGGCCCGGGCGCCTCCGGCGGCATCGCCGCATAGGGACCGGGGCCCTCGATATCGGACACGGGTGCGTACCGCGACCCGCCGATTCCATAAGGTGCCAAACCTTGCGCGTTTGCGGCTGCGGCGGCCGTGAGCACCAGCCCGGCCGACATCACCCATCGCGTGAACAGCTTCATTGCTCTTCGCTCCTGTAAAGCCCCGCGCCCAGAGCGTTTTCGCTCTTTCTCCCAACGGGAACTTCGTCGCTGAATCCGGCGGACCTTGGGCCGGATCGCGGCGTGTTTGCCTCAAACCCGAAGGCGGTGGCCACCCTCATCGCCGGCGCGGATCCGGCACGCGGGCGGCGACTTTCGGGCGCTTGTGTGATAGAAAAAAATTTGGCAAGGTCGGAGTTAGGACAGCACCGCTGTCTCAATTTTGCAGTGCAAACCCGGCACAGGGATTGCAACGCAAATTGTGAATACCGGCGCCGAGGCGCTAAGAAAAGATGGCAGGCAAGGCCGTCCATTAGGGACGTTGGACGCCCAAGCCTGAATTTTCGAAATTGCGGCTCGCGGAGGACGAGCGGTGGCCCGGTGGGTTCCGCAAACGCCCAAGGTGCGCCGACCACGACGGTTAAGGCCCTTACCGGATTGAGAGGACGCAAAATGAGCGGGTCGGAGTTCGAGCGCGAAACCATCATGACGGGTGCGCTGTCGGCGGCCCCGGCTTCGAAACCGGCTGACCAGCTTGAAGATACACAGTTGCTTGAAGATTCTCGGCGCGAGCACGATTGGCGGCCGCCCGCCGAGGGCCTTTACGATCCCTCGCTGGAGAAGGATTCCTGCGGCGTCGGCTTCATCGCCAACATCAAGGGCAAGAAGTCGCATCAGATCGTCTCCGACGCGCTCAACATTCTCTGCAACCTCGAGCACCGCGGCGCGGTCGGCGCCGATCCGCGCGCCGGCGACGGCGCCGGCATCCTGGTGCAGATCCCGCACGCCTTCTTCGAGCGCAAGGCCACCGAAATCGGCTTCCAATTGCCGAAGCCCGGCGAGTATGCGGTCGGTGCGCTGTTCATGCCGAAGGAGACGGCGTGGCGCAAAGTCATCAAGAGCATCATCGCCAACCAGATCAAGGACGAGGGCTTGATCCTGCTCGGCTGGCACGATGTGCCGGTCGACAATTCCTCGCTTGGCGAAACCGTCAAGCCGACCGAACCCGCCCATATGCAGGTGTTCATCGGCCGCGGCGCGCACATCAAGAACGAAGACGATTTTGAACGGCGGCTCTACATCCTGCGCAAGTCGATCTCGCAGGCGATCTATCAGCGCCGCGACCGCGGGCTTGCCGGCTATTATCCGGTCTCGCTGTCGTGCCGCACCGTGGTCTACAAGGGCATGTTCCTGGCCGACCAGCTCGGCAAATATTATCCTGATTTGTCCGAGCCCGATTTCGCGAGCGCGCTGGCGCTGGTGCATCAGCGTTTCTCGACCAACACCTTCCCGACCTGGTCGCTGGCGCATCCCTACCGGATGATCGCGCATAATGGCGAGATCAACACGCTGCGCGGCAACGTCAACTGGATGGCGGCGCGCCAGGCCTCGGTGCATTCGCAACTCTACGGCAAGGACATCTCCCGGCTGTGGCCGATTTCCTATGAGGGCCAGTCCGACACCGCTTGTTTCGACAACGGCCTCGAATTCCTGGTGCAGGGCGGCTACTCGCTGCCGCATGCCGTGATGATGATGATTCCGGAAGCCTGGGCCGGCAATCCCTTGATGGATGAACGGCGCCGCGCGTTCTACGAATATCACGCCGCGATCATGGAGCCGTGGGACGGCCCGGCCGCGATCGCGTTCACCGACGGCCGCCAGATCGGCGCTACGCTCGACCGCAACGGGTTGCGCCCGGCGCGCTATCTCGTGACCTCTGACGACCGCATCGTGATGGCCTCAGAGATGGGCGTCTTGAAAATCCCCGAGGAGCACATCGTCACCAAGTGGCGATTGCAACCCGGCAAGATGCTGTTGGTCGACCTCGAACAGGGGCGCCTGATTCCGGACGACGAGATCAAGGCGCAATTGGCCAAGAACCATCCCTATCGCGAGTGGCTCGACAGCACCCAGATCGTGCTCGAGGAATTGCCTGACGCGCCGACCAAGGGCATGCGCTCCAACCTGCCGCTCCTGGATCGGCAGCAGGCGTTCGGCTATACGCAGGAAGACATCACCATCCTGATGACGCCGATGGCCTCCACCGGCGAAGAAGCCAACGGCTCGATGGGCAACGACACGCCGATTTCGGCGCTGTCGGACAAACCAAAACAGCTGTTCACCTACTTCAAGCAGAACTTTGCCCAAGTCACCAATCCGCCGATCGATCCGATCCGCGAGGAGCTCGTCATGAGCCTGGTCTCGATCATCGGGCCACGGCCGAACCTGTTCGATCTCGAAGGCATGGCCGGCACCACAAAGCGCCTCGAAGTGCGCCAACCGATCCTGACCGATGCTGATCTGGAAAAGATCCGCTCGATCTCGGAAATCGCCGACACCCATTTCAAGTCGCGCACGCTCGACACCACCTTCCACGCAGGCTTCGGCGCGGCAGGCCTCGAACAGGTGCTCGACGAACTCTGCGCGCGTGCCGAAGCTGCGGTGCGAGAAGGTGTCAACATCATCATCCTGTCCGACCGCATGGCGGGCTCGGACCGGATTCCGATCCCGTCGCTGCTCGCCTGCGCCGCCGTGCATCATCATCTGATCCGCACCGGCTTGCGCACCTCGGTCGGGCTGGTCGTCGAATCCGGCGAGCCGCGCGAGGTGCATCACTTCGCGTGCCTCGCGGGCTATGGCGCCGAAGCGATCAATCCGTACCTGGCGTTCGAGACCATCATCTCGATGAAGGACCGCCTGCCTTCGGCGCTCGACGATTATGAAATCGTCAAGCGCTACATCAAGTCGATCGGCAAGGGCCTGTTGAAGGTGATGTCGAAGATGGGCATCTCGACCTATCAGTCCTATTGCGGCGCGCAGATCTTTGACGCTGTCGGACTGAAGGCGGATTTCGTGCAAAAATATTTCGCCGGCACCCATACCCGCATCGAAGGCGTGGGCCTTGCCGAGATTGCGGAAGAAACCGCGCGCCGCCATGCCGATGCGTTCGGCGATTCGCTGGTCTACAAGACCGCGCTCGATGTCGGCGGCGAATATGCCTACCGCACCCGCGGCGAGGATCACGCCTGGACCGCCGAGTCGGTCTCGACGCTGCAGCACGCCGTGCGCGGCAATTCGCTGGAGCGCTACAAGGCATTTGCAAAAATCCTCAACGAGCAGTCCGAGCGATTGTTGACGCTGCGCGGCCTGTTCAAGATCAAGACCGCCGAGGACGAGAAACGGAGACCCGTGCCGCTCGACCAGGTCGAGCCGGCCAAGGACATCGTCAAGCGCTTTGCGACAGGCGCGATGTCGTTCGGCTCGATCTCGCGCGAGGCGCACACGACCTTGGCGATCGCGATGAATCGTATTGGCGGCAAGTCCAACACCGGCGAGGGCGGCGAAGAGAGCGATCGCTTCAAGCCGATGCCGAATGGCGATTCGATGCGCTCGGCGATCAAGCAGGTCGCCTCGGGCCGGTTCGGCGTCACGACAGAGTATCTCGTCAACGCCGACATGATGCAGATCAAGATGGCGCAGGGCGCAAAGCCCGGTGAAGGCGGACAATTGCCCGGCCACAAGGTCGACGCCGTGATCGCGCGGGTGCGGCATTCGACGCCCGGCGTCGGGTTGATCTCGCCGCCGCCACACCACGACATCTATTCGATCGAGGATCTCGCGCAGCTGATCTACGATCTGAAGAACGTCAATCCGGACGGTCTGGTGTCCGTAAAACTGGTCTCCGAAATCGGCGTGGGCACAGTTGCGGCCGGCGTCGCGAAGGCGCGCGCCGACCACGTCACCATCGCCGGCTTTGAAGGCGGAACCGGTGCCTCGCCGCTCACCTCGATCAAGCACGCGGGCTCGCCATGGGAAATCGGCCTAGCCGAAACCCACCAGACCCTGGTGCGCGAGCGGCTGCGCAGCCGCATCATCGTCCAGGTCGACGGCGGCTTCCGCACCGGGCGCGACGTCGTGATCGGCGCTCTCTTGGGCGCCGACGAGTTCGGGTTTGCCACTGCGCCGCTGATCGCGGCCGGCTGCATCATGATGCGGAAGTGCCATCTCAACACGTGTCCCGTGGGCGTCGCGACCCAGGACCCGGTGCTGCGCAAGCGCTTTACCGGCCAGCCCGAGCACGTCATCAACTATTTCTTCTTCGTCGCCGAGGAAGTCCGCGAGATCATGGCCCAGCTCGGCTACCGCACTTTCAATGAGATGGTGGGCCAGACCCAGATGCTCGACCAGTCGTCGCTGGTGGCGCACTGGAAGGCCAAGGGGCTCGATTTCTCAAAGCTGTTCGTGCGCCAGAAGGAAGAGAAGGGCCAGAAGATCTATCACTCGCAGGCCCAGAACCATCATCTGGAGGCCGTGCTCGACCGCCGGCTGATCGAGAAGTCGCAGGCAGCGCTCGACCGCGGCGCGCCGGTCAAGATCGACATGGAAATCAACAACACCGACCGCAGCGCCGGAGCGATGCTGTCGGGCAGCTTGGCAAAAATCTACGGCCATGCCGGGTTGCCGCACGACACTATCCAGGTGAATTTCAAGGGCACCGCGGGCCAGGCGTTCGGCGCGTGGCTGGCGCGCGGCATCACCTTCGACCTCGAGGGCGAAGGCAACGACTATGTCGGCAAGGGTCTTTCGGGCGGCCGCATCATTGTCAAGCCGCCGCGCAACTCCGCGATCGTGCCGGAAGAGTCCATTATCGTCGGCAACACCGTGATGTATGGCGCGATCGAAGGTGAGTGCTATTTCCGCGGCATCGCCGGCGAACGCTTTGCCGTGCGCAATTCCGGTGCGGTCGCGGTCGTCGAGGGCGCCGGCGATCATTGCTGCGAATACATGACCGGCGGCATCGTCGTGGTGCTCGGCAAAACCGGACGCAATTTTGCAGCGGGCATGTCGGGTGGCGTGGCTTACGTGCTGGACGAGGCCGGCGACTTCCCGAAACTCTGCAACATGGCGATGGTCGAGCTCGAACCGGTGCTCTCGGAAGAGATGATCAACGAGAACGCCTATCATGCCTCTGGCGATCTCGAAGCCCATGGCCGGGTCGACGTGTTCGCCAATCTGCTGGAGTCCGATATTGAGCGGCTGCACGTCCTGATCACGCGCCACGCCAAATTGACGGGCTCGAAGCGCGCCGCCGATATTCTGGCTGACTGGAAGACATGGCTGCCGAAATTCCGCAAGGTGATGCCGGTGGAGTACCGCCGCGCGCTGAAGGAAATGAAGGCCAACGCCGACGCCGAGCCGAAAATCGCGATCGGGGCTTAGATAGAAGGAATTCTCAACCGTCATTGCGAGCGCAGCGAAGCAATCCATCCATCGGTCTATTGCGGCTACAATGGATTGCTTCGTCGCTTACGCCCCTCGCAATGACGCGGAGAGCTGTAGAAACAGGCTGTAGATAAGATGCAGGGGCGTCAGGTTTATTAATGGGCAAGATTACAGGTTTTCTGGAGATCGAGCGGCACGACCGCAAATACGAGCCGGTCGCCGAGCGGATCAAGAGCTATCGCGAATTCGTCGTTCCCTTGAGCGAGAAGGATACGCGAGACCAGGCCGCGCGCTGCATGAATTGCGGCATTCCCTATTGCCACGGCACCGGCTCGGTGGCGCCGGGCACGCCGGGCTGCCCGGTCAACAACCAGATTCCGGATTTCAACGATCTGGTCTATCAGGGCAATTGGGAAGAAGCCTCGCGCAATCTTCACTCGACCAACAACTTTCCGGAATTCACCGGCCGCATTTGCCCGGCGCCGTGCGAGGCCTCCTGCACGCTCAACATCGACGACAATCCCGTCACTATCAAGACCATCGAATGCGCGATCGTCGACCGCGCCTGGGACAATGGCTGGATCAAGCCTGAAATCCCGGCCAGCAAAACCGGCAAGAAGGTCGCGGTGATCGGCTCGGGCCCGGCGGGCCTGGCCTGCGCGCAGCAGCTCGCGCGCGCCGGCCACGACGTGCATCTGTTCGAGCGCTGGGCCAAGGCCGGCGGCTTGCTCCGCTACGGCATTCCCGACTTCAAAATGGAAAAACACGTCATCGACCGCCGCGTCGCGCAGATGGAGGCCGAGGGCGTGACGTTTCATTACGGTGCCCACGTCGGCGGCACCTCACCGGGCGCGATCGATCCGCGCGAGATGCTGAACGAATATGACGCGCTGGCGCTGACCGGCGGCGCGGAAGCCGCGCGCGACTTGCTGATCCCCGGCCGCGAATTGGCAGGCATTCACTTCGCCATGGATTTCCTGCCGCAACAGAACCGCCGCGTCTCCGAGGAGCCGCTCGGCGGCGCGCCGGATATCCTGGCCGGCGGCAAGCATGTGGTGGTGATCGGCGGCGGCGACACCGGTTCGGACTGCATCGGCACATCGTTCCGGCAGGGCGCGCTGTCGGTGACGCAGCTCGAAATCATGCCGGCGCCGCCGGAGCGCGAGAACAAGGGCGTAACCTGGCCGAACTGGCCGTTGAAGATGCGCACCTCCTCGAGCCAGGCCGAAGGCGCAAAACGCGAATACGCCGTGCTGACGCAAAAATTTTCCGGCGTCGACGGCAAGGTGACAAAACTGCATTGCGTGCAGGTCGACGACAAGTTCAAGCCGATCGCGGGATCAGAATTCGACCTCGACGCGCAACTCGTGCTGCTGGCGATGGGTTTTGTGCATCCGGTGCACGAGGGCTTGCTAAAAATGCTCGGCGTCGATCTCGACCAGCGCGGCAACGTCCGCGCCAACACCGCCGACTACCAGACCTCCCGTCCCAACGTGTTCTCCGCCGGCGACATGCGCCGCGGGCAATCGCTGGTGGTGTGGGCGATCCGCGAGGGCCGGCTGTGCGCGCGGGCGATCGATCAGTTTCTGATGGGAACGACGAATTTGCCGCGGTGAGGGTGGCGACGCATCGCACGCTCTCATACGCGGGCTTGACCCGCGTATCCATCGATCTTCGCAAGAAGCGTTTTTCGAAGGGGATGGATTGCCGGGTCAAACCCGGCAATGACGAGTAGCAGCGGAGCGACCGCGCCCTTCAATTCTGCAACCTCACGCCCAGCATCACCACCGTCGATGTTGAGCTGCCGAGCGGCACGTTTGAATCCAGAATATCCCGTCGCAGCGTGCCCTTGATCCACAAATCGCGGGTCATCTTGTAGACCAGATCGCCCTCGATCGAGTAGGTCTTGTCGCGCCGAATGTCACCCTGGTAATCGAGCGTGCCGTAGGTGAATCTTCCGATTGCCGTGAGCCAGCGGCGGAAGTCATGATCGACCTCGAAGGTGTAGGTGTGCACCAAAACGCCCGAGGTCAAAGGCAGCGTGGTCTCGGCGATCTGGGTGTCGGAAAAGAATTTCGCCGTGGTCAACGGCGTCGCGTTCCAGACCAGCGAGGCCGAGGTGAGCAGGCCCTGCAGGCGCTCGAGCCTCGGGTCGATATAATTGCGCGCGGCGTAGCCGATCGAGATTTCGCCGGTCAGAAGCCGCGAGAATTCGAAGGAAGTGCCGGCCTTGGCGTAGCCGCCGTTCGAGTCGCGCTGAAAGCCGTTGCGGTCGAATTGCTGATCATGGACGCGGCTGT
>DATBYN010000089.1:0-23452 GCA_036513695.1 Bradyrhizobium sp.
ACCACTTTGAACATTCTCAGTGGCGGCGCGGCCCAGGGTTTTGTTGCCAGCCTTGCGCCTAAATTCAAGGAACTGACCGGCTTCGAGATATCGGGAGAGTTCGGCGCGGTCGGCGTCATGGCCGATAAATTGCGCAAGGGCGCGCCAGCCGATGTTGTCATACTGACATTGAAAATGATCGTGGATCTGGCGAACGAAAACCTCGTTATCGGCGATTCAATATCAAACCTCGGCCGGGTCGAAACCGCGATCGCCGTTCGCGCCGGCGATTCCCTGGTCAGGATCAAAGACGCGGCAGGGCTGCGCGATGCATTCCTCGCGGCCGACGCGATCTTCGTTCCCGACACACAAGCGTCCACGGCCGGGATTCACGTTGCGAAGGTTCTGCAGCAGCTCGGCATCACCGACGAGGCAACCGGTCGGCTCAGAATCTTCCCTAATGGCGCGACTGCGATGCGCCATCTGGCAGCGTCCGACGCCGTCAGGCCGATCGGCTGCACGCAATCGACCGAAATCATCTCTACTCCGGGCGTGACCTTGTCCGGTTCTCTGCCGCCGGGATGCGATCTTGCGACCATGTATACCGCGGCAGTGGTCGCAGGGGCCGCCAAGGCCGGGCCGGCCCAAAGCCTGATCGGCTTGTTGACGAATGCCGACCAGCGCGAGCTACGCGAGCGTGCCGGTTTTATCGGCGCTCGAAAATAGCGAGCGATCGGCGCAGATCACCCGGGCGCCGAGCGAGGCCAGCGCTTCCGCCGATGATTTACCGATGCCGGAAGCCGCGCCGAGCACGATTGCGGTCTTCCTGCAAGATCGAAAAGCCTGCGATAATCCATCACGGCGAACCTCCCTTGTTGCCGGCACAGCCGCGTCCCGCCCGGACCAGCCAAATCGCGAAAAGCGCGATTTCGCCGCCGAGCCGGCCATTTTATCTTTGCCAAAGTCAATTCATATACTAATATATTAATTATATATGAGAGTGACCATGTCCGCACGCGCAACCAAAAAGGCCGAAGCCAAGATACGTTCTGCATTGGCCGTCACCCGCCGAAACGGCCGGCCGCGGGCGGCGACGGCTGCCTCAAAGATATATTCGGATCTTCGCACCGAACTGGTGTCGTTGCAGCGGCCCCCCGGGGAAGCGGTCTCGGAAGCGGCCATCGCGCTGTCCTACGGGGTGAGCCGGACACCTGTGCGCGAAGCCATTCTGAGATTATCCGACGAAGGTTTGCTCGAGATATTTCCGCAGTCCGGCATCTTCGTCTCGCTGATCCCGATCGCGGCGCTGCCTGAAGCGATCATCATCCGCAAGTCGCTCGAGGCAACCACCGCGCAGATGGCGGCGGAGCGCGCGACGGCCAGCCAGATTCTGGGTCTGCATGCGATCCTGCAACACCAACGTGAAGCAAACGCCGCCAAGGACAAAGACACCTTCCATCGCGCCGATGAGATGTTTCACGCAACGATTGCTGAAGTCGCGGGATATCCGGGCATCTGGACGCTGATCCAGCAGGTCAAGGTGCATGTCGATCGCTATCGCCGATTGACTCTGCCGCAGGAGGGGCGCATCCCGCGCGTGATCGCCGAGCATGAGGCCATTCTCGACGCGATCAAGGCGCATGATCCGGCGCGGGCAAGGACCGCGATGGAATTCCATCTCGAAAGTCTTCTCGACAATATCTCCGCCACGCAAAACATCAATCCGGAGTTCTTCGACAGGCGAAGCTAACAGCAACAGACGCGGACGTGAAAAAAGAAGCCGCGCAAAAGAAGCAAATTTAATCACAAGATTTCTGGGAGGTTCTCATGAGACGTCGCGATTTCATAAAGTTGAGTGCTGGGTTTGGGGCGGCGGCGACGCTATCGCCGGCGCGCGCACAGACAAAATCAATATTCAAGGCATCCGACGTTCAGCCCCCCGGTTATCCGACCGTGGCGGCGACCGAGAATTTGGGCAAAAAACTCGAAGCTGCCACCAACGGGCGGCTCTCGATCCAGATGTTTCCCTCGATGCAGTTGGGCGGCGAGAAGGAGACCATCGAACAGACCCAGATCGGCGCCATCCAGATGTTGCGTGTTAGCGTCGGAGCCATGGGGCCGATCGTCGACGATATCAACGTCGTCAACATGCCGTTCCTGTTCAAGAACACCGCCCACGCCCAACGGATGATGGACGGACCGATCGGTCAGGAGTTGCTCGACAAGATCACCGCGAGCCCGAATGCCGGGCTGGTCGCGTTGTGCTGGATGGATTCCGGCGCGCGCAGTCTCTACAACACCAAAAAGTCCATCAAGACGGTCGAAGACCTAAAAGGTCTGAAATTCCGAGTCATCGGCAATCCGATTTTCGTCGACATGATGAACGCACTTGGCGGCAATGGCGTCGCGATGGGCTACGATCAGGTCTTCAGCGCGCTGCAGACCGGCGTGATCGACGGGGCCGAGAACAATCCGCCGAGCTATGTCTTCAGCAATCATTATACCGCGGCAAAATACTACTCGCTCACCGAGCACCTGATTATTCCCGAAGTGCTGTTGTTCTCCAAGAAAGCCTGGACCCAGCTTTCACCCGACGATCAGAATCTGGTCAAGAAATTCGCCCGTGAGGCGCAGATGGAAGAGCGCGAGCTCTGGAAAAAGTACGAGCAACAGGCGATGGAAAAGGCCAAGGCCGCAGGTTGCGAGATCGTGGAAATTGCCGACAAGGCGCCGTTCCAGAACGCGGTCAAGCCGGTCTGGGATAAATACGGCCCGAAATACCAGGACATGATCAAACGCATTCAGGCCATTTGATCGACGTTCGCGCGGTCCGCGCGATGGCGCGGGCCGCACATCGGTTTGTTTTGGCAATCGGGAATTTTATCGGAATGGCCGGATTATTTCGCCGAGCGATGGACTACCTTTACCTTGTCTGTGTCATCGTCGGCTGCACCGCCTTGGTATTGATTTCGGCTGTTATCCCCTGGGCGGTGTTCACCCGCTACGTCCTCAACAGCGCGGCGTCCTGGCCCGAACCGATGGCGGTGCTTTTGACCATCGTGCTGACCTTCATCGGGGCTGCGGCCGGATACCGGCTCAACCTGCACATGAACGTTTCCTACTTCGCCGACCAGTTGCCGGCGAAATATCGCAGGCTGCTCGATCTCATCGTGCAATTGCTGATGGCGCTGATCGCGATCTTCATGATCGTGTGGGGGGAGCGGCTTGTCGAGGTGACCTGGTACAACACCATCGCGGATTTTCCATTCCTGTCGGTCGGCGTCACCTATCTGCCGATCCCGATCGGCGGGGTTTGCCTTTTGCTTTTTATCGTCGAGCGCGTTTTTCTCGGAGCGCCTTCGGATCCCCTGTCGACAAGCCACGAAACCGCGCCGTTCGAGTGATCCGCTAGGAAGCCATTCATGGATATCTTTATTCTCCTTACCACCATGCTGATTTGCTTCCTGATCGGCATGCCCATCGCTTATTCGCTGGCGCTGGCCGCGATCGCGGGCGCGTGGTCGATCGGAATTCCGCTGGAAGCGGTGATGCTGAAAATCTCCGACGGTGTCAGCAAGGTGGCGATGCTGACGATCCCGTTCTTCGTGCTGGCCGGCGCAATCATGGCTGAAGGCGGCATGGCGCGCCGGCTGGTGGCGTTTGCCGACGTTCTCGTTGGATTTACCCGGGTGCGCGGCGGCCTCTCCATTGTCAACGTGCTGGCGACGACGTTCCTCTCCGGCATTTCAGGCTCGGCGGTGGCGGATACTTCCGCGATTGGCTCGGTGATGATCCCGCAAATGGAAAAGGCCGGCTTTCCCCGCGTGTTCGCGACCAACCTGACCATCACGGCTTCGGTGCAGGCGCTGCTGGTGCCGCCGAGCCACAACGCGGTCCTGTATTCGCTGGCAACCGGCGGCACGATCTCGATCAGCGCACTGTTCATGGCCGGTGTGTTTCCCGGGCTGCTGCTCGGCTTCTCGCTGATCATCCTCTGCCTCGTCATCGCCTACCGCGACAAGCACCCGCACGGCCAGACCGTGCCGGCGAAAGACGCCATCAAGATCACGATCGACGCAGCCTGGGGGATGGTGACGCTGGTCATCATTCTCGGCGGCATTTTGGGCGGCGTCTTCACCGCGATCGAAGCCGGCGCGGTTGCCTGCATCTGGGCGTTCTTCGTGACGATGTTCATCTACCGCGACTACCGCTGGCGCGACCTGCCGGTGCTGCTGCACCGGACGCTGCGCACTGTGGCGATGGTGCTGACGCTAATCGCCTGCGCCTCGAGCGTCGGCTACGTGATGGCGCTGACCCAGATGCCGGCCAAGATGACGGCGTTCTTCCTGTCGATATCGGACAATAAATACGTCATCCTGTTTCTGATCAACATCCTGCTCTTGGTACTCGGCACGCTTGTCGACATGGCGCCGTCGATCCTGATCGCGACGCCGATCCTCTTGCCGGTGATGCAGAATTTCGGTGTCAATCCGGTTCACTTCGGCATGATCATGCTGCTCAATCTCGGCATCGGATTGTGCCACCCGCCGGTCGGATCGATCCTGTTCGTCGGATGCGCGGTCGGAAAAGTCACCATCGAGCAGGTGATGCGCAAGATCTGGCCGTTCTACGGCGTGATGTTCTTTGTGCTGATGGTTGTCACCTATCTCCCGGAAGTGTCGCTGTGGCTGCCGCGGCATGTGCTGCGGTGAGCTGCCAGGTATTTCGTCAGCAAGTGCACATCCGAGATTCCCGACAGCCGGACATGCGGCGGGAAATCGACGCTAAGCCAACAGAAGAAATGATACAGTGACAGTGGCTCCTATTGCAGGAGCTCGGCGACAGTGCCTCCTTGACGACCGATCGCCGAGCGTCGAAATCCCAGGCCGCGCCAACCCGGTAGACCGCGTACAGGCGGCCCGTCAGAAATCCGAAGCCGCTACGGAAGCTCGGACATCAGCTTGGTCCATTCAGGCTCGGTCCAAGCTCGGGAGGTGCGGGTGCGCACGTTTCCCAGCGAACCCATTGCAAGCGCGAATTTGGTGACATGGTCCCCCAAAGGTGCATCAGCGATGACAAGGAGGTCATGCTCGCCAGAGGTGAGATAAATCTGCTTGATCTCGACCCCGACTTTCTTGGCGAGTTCTCTCGCCGCTTGGCTGCGCTTGGGAGCGTCCCTGACCGCGCGAATTCCCTGGTCGGTCCAGTTGATCGTCAATATGAATGTCGGCATGTCTTCCTCCATAGGTTACACAAGCTCAATGCTTGCCGCTCGCGCGGCAGGCCAACCTGCTTTATTTTGAAGTTGCGAGAGCGCCACAAAGGTAGGCGCTGCTTTCAGACTGCGAGCCTGCCGACGGCCAGATCGCTGCCCATTCCATCAAGCGGCGACGTCGGCTCGTCCCGTTCCAAAGGGCAGCTCATCATACACTACGCGATGTCACGCGCCTGAGAAAGGGGGCTACCGGGTTGCTATCCCGAGCCGACTCGGCCGGGATTCCCCGAGGGCCAGCCGGCCGCCGTTCTCGATCTCGTAGACGCGCCGGGAAAGCCCGCCTAAACTCGCATCCATATCGCCGACGCTGGAGCAACCGGCGCGGACAGAACACTCAAGGCTTCACCGCCGGCAATCAAGGGGAGAAAATCATGGACCGCTCTTCGCGGATTTACCGCTCTGCCGCATTATTTTCCGTCGCCGCCGTGGCGACGCTGGCCCTCGCGTCACCGGCCTCCGCGGAAGACAGTTTCAAACTCGGCATCGTGACGTTCCTGTCCGGGCCGGCCGCGGACAGTTTCGGCGTCCCGGCCCGTAACGGCGGCCAATTCGTCATCGACCAGTTGAACAAAGGCGCCGCGCCCGCGCCTTACGACAAGGTGGGCTTCGGCGGCATGAAGATCGTGCCCGTGGTCATCGACGAGAACGGCGGTGCCACCAAGCAGGTCCAGGAATTGCGCAACCTCTACGAGCGCGACAATGTCGATGTCGTGCTCGGCTATATCGGCTCCGGCGATTGTCTCGCGGTGGCGCCGATCGCCGAGGAACTGAAAAAGATGCTGGTGCTCATGGATTGCGGCACGCCGCGCATCTTCGAGGAGGCGAAATACAATTATGTGTTCCGCACCGCCGCCCACGCCACCATGGATAATGTCGGCCTGATCAGGTACATGAAGGCGAACAACGTCAAGATGGACACGCTGTCGGCGATTAACCAGGATTACGCCTGGGGCCAGGACTCCAGAGCCGACTTCATCGCCGCAGCCGGACAACTTTATCCCAGCGCAAAACTCCAGACCGACCTGCTGCCAAAATTCGGCGCGGGCCAGTACGGCACCGAGATTTCCGCGCTGGTCAGCACGGGCTCCGACGTGGTCTATTCGAGCCTGTGGGGCGGCGATCTGCAGGCCTTCATTTTGCAGGCGGCGCCCCGGGGCTTGCAAAAGCGCAGCCAGCTCGTGCTCTCGGCCGCCGATCACGTGCTGCCGCCGCTCGGCGACAAGATGCCCGACGGCACCATCATCGGCGCCCGCGGCGCCTACGGGTTGATGTCGCGGAAATCGCCGGTCAACGACTGGTTCTTCAAAGGCTATCAGGAGGTCAACGGCGTCTATCCGGTGCAGGCCGCCTATCGCATCGCGCAGTCGATCCTCGGACTCAAGAGCGCGGTCGAAAAGGCGATGGCCAAGAATGGCGGCAAAAAGCCTTCGACCGATGAACTGGTGGCGGCGATGACGGGGCTGGAGTGGCAATCGCCCGGCGGTCTCATTCAGATGAAGCTTGCGGATGGCCATCAGGCGATCCAGCCGATCGCGATCAGCCGCACCAAATATAATCCGGACCTGAAGCGGGTCGATCTGGTCGATATCAAATACTTCCCCGCCGAATGCGTCAATCCGCCGCCGGGGATCAAGTCGATCGACTGGATCAAGGGCGGCATGCAAGGCGCCAAATGTGATTGAACGGGTGTGATTGAGCACGTGTAAATGAGGCGCACGGTCGCCTGGGGCAGAACTGAAGCGGCGCGGGTTCGACACTCGCGCCGCTTCCGCACGAAGAAACAGCCATGAACTTCTTTCTGACGATTGTTCTCGACGGACTGATTCAGGCTTCCTGGCTTTTCATCGTCGCCTTGGGGCTGACGCTGGTGTTCGGCGTGCTGAAAATCCTCAACATCGCCCATGGCAGCTTCTACGCGCTAGGCGCTTACATCGCGGCGACCGCGGTGACCTTGGTCGCGGCCCAAAACCTGCCGCCGAGCGTCGGCTTTGTCGCGATGATCCTTTCTGTTGCGCTGATCGCATCCGCGGTCGGGCTTCTGCTCGAACGCGGTCTGCTGAAGTTGTTCTATGGACGCGACGAAGTGGTGCTGCTGCTCGTGACCTATGCGGTGTTTCTCATTCTCGAGGACGCCACCAAGTTGATTTGGGGCGTCAATCCGATCTATGCGACGCAACCGTATGAATTGTTCGGCAATGTGGAATTCGCCGGCCTCTATTACGTCGGTTACGATCTCGTGCTGATACCGGTCTCCGCGGTCATCGGTTTTGCGGTGTGGTTCGGATTAAATCGCACGATCGCCGGCAAGATCGTGCTGGCCGTGATCCACAATGAGGAGATGAGCGTCAGCATGGGAGTAAGGGTCAACCGGGTTTATGCGACAGCCTTTGCCTTTGGCGTGCTGCTTGCGGCGCTGGCCGGCGCGCTGACCGCGCCCAAAATCTCGATGCAGCCGGGGCTCAGCTCGGATGTCATCATCCTGAGTTTTGCCATCGTCGTGATCGGAGGCCTCGGCAGTGTCGAGGGCGCCGCGGTCGGCGCCGTCCTTGTCGGGCTGGCGCGCGCCGCCTCGGTGCACCTGCTGCCGCAGGCTGAGCTGTTCATGATCTATCTGATCATGGCGGCGGTCCTGATGTTTCGGCCCGAGGGCCTGTTCAAGCGCGAGACGGCAAGGCGAATTTGATGGCACATCGCCGCCTGCATCCTCTTGTCATGGTCTTGTTGGTGGCTTTAGCCGCGCTGTTCGGCCGCGCGCTTCCGACATGGACGCTATCGCTTGCGACCATTGCCGCCTCCAATGCCCTGATCGCGCTCGGCATCGTGATCCTGGCGCGCACCGGCAATGTGTCGTTCGGCCAGGGCCTGTTCTATGCGGCGGGCGGCTATGGGGTCGCGCTGATCGCCAACGCCTCGGGCCTCACCGACGCAGTGGCGCAAATGATCATCGGCGCCGTGTGCGGCGGCCTCCTCGGGCTTGTGATCGGCCCGTTGATTGCCCGCTACAGCGGCATCTTCTTCGGCATGCTGACGCTTGCGCTGTCGATGGTGTTTTATGGCGCGCTGGTCAAATCCACCGCGCTCGGCGGCTCCGATGGTTTTAACGTCGGGCGGCCGAGCCTGTTCGGCATGGCCTTCATCGATCCGCGCGAGGCGGATTTTATGCTCTACGCGGTCTCGGTGGTCACCACCGGGCTTGCCGGCATCGCAGCCACGATCCTGTTTCGGTCCGAACTCGGGCTCGCGAGCCTCGCGGTGCGCGAAAACAATTTGCGTGTCGAGTATCTTGGCATTTCCTCCAACCGGGTCATCACCTTCAACTTCGTGATCGCCGCAACTTTCGCCGGCGCCAGCGGCGCGTTTGCCCTGATGGCGCAGCGCCACATCGATCCGCAATTCGCCTACTGGACCACGTCGGGCGAGTTCGTCTTTGTGGCCGTGCTTGCGGGATATCAAAGCGTCGCCGCGGTTTTCGTCGCCTCGCTGGCGCTTGAGCTGGTTCGCTCGTTCTCCAACCTTTATCTCCCCAATACCTGGCAGCTCGTGCTTGGCGTCTTTCTGTTGGGCGTCATCCTGTTCCTGCCGCGCGGCATCGGCTCGCTCTGGATCAGGCAACGTCACAAGAGGATCGAGCCGGCGGCTGTCGCGGCCCAAAAGGAGGCGGCGCAGTGACGTCGGTGCTTTCCGTGCGCGGGCTCGAAAAACGCTTTGGCGCGGTGGTCGCCGCCGACGCTGTGAGCCTCGAACTCGTGGCCGGTCAGAAAGTCAGCCTGATCGGCGCCAACGGCGCGGGCAAGACGACATTTGTCAATATGGTCACAGGCTACCTCAAGCCCGACCGAGGCTCGATCGCGCTCGACGGGGTGGATATCGCAAGTCGCTCGCCACGACATGTTGCGCGGCTTGGTATCTCCAGGTCGTTTCAGATTCCGCAATTATTCGTCGAGCTTACGGCGGCCGAAAATCTGTCCGTCGCGGTCTGCGGCGCACGGGGGCAAGCCCTCTCATTTCACGCGCCAGCGGAGGCGCATGGCCGCCGCGCAAAAGTCCTGGAATTGCTGGAGCGATTTGGCCTCACCGATCTGGCCGACCGCCCGCTCTCGGAGCTCGCCGGCGGCGTGCGCAAGTTGGTCGACATTGCCATGGCGCTGGCCCGCCGTCCAAAGCTGCTGCTGCTGGATGAGCCGACATCGGGCGTTTCAGCAGAGGAAAAATTCGCCACTATGGATCGCGTGATCCATGCCGTTGCACCCGATGCCGCAACCCTCGTCTTTGTCGAGCACGATATGGAGATCGTCAGCCGCTATGCCGACCGGGTGCTGGCATTTTATCAGGGCCGGATTCTCGCCGACGGCGATCCGCGCACTGTCCTGAAGGATCCGGAAGTGCGCCGCTACGTGACGGGACGCGCGCAATGAACGCCGCGACCCCATTGCTCGAGATCGACCATCTGGTGGTCGAGATCCAGTCGATGCCCGCGTTGCGCGGTTTTTCGATGCGCGTCGCAAGAGGCGCCATGGTCAGCCTTGTCGGCCGCAATGGCGCCGGCAAGACCACGCTGATGCGCTCGATCATGGGTCACCTCAGGCCGACGCACGGCGCGGTCCGGTTCGATGGCGCGGATCTGTCGGCGCGCCCGCGCCACGCCCGCGCAGCGCTCGGGATCGGCTATATGCCGGAAGACCGCGCCCTGGTGCCTCAACTGACGGTCGAGGAAAACATCCTGTTGCCGCTATGGGTCGCCCGGCATCTCGACCGCAAGGCGCGGCTCAATTTTGTCTATGAGGTGATCGGCGAGCTCGCCGAGATGCGGCATCGCAAGGCGCTCTTGTTGAGTGGAGGCCAGCAAAAACTGGTCGCGCTTGGCCGCGCGCTCGGCATCGGCACAAAATGTCTATTGCTCGACGAACCGTTCGAGGGGATCGCGCCGGCGCTGTCGGAGCGGTTGTCCGAGGTGCTTGGTTCGCTAAGGGGCAAGGACCTTACGCTGCTGATGTCGCAATCCGATATGAACCATTCGCGCGGGCTGATCGACGTCGAGTTCACGATCGAGCGCGGCGCCAACCTCGCCGCCGAGTAGACCCATGCATCAATTGGTCCGCACCGTCCGAATTGCCGCCGTCGCCGGTTGCGCCGGAGCGGCAGCCGGCGATGTCTTGGCGCCCGCAAGTTGAACGACGTCCGGCATCAAATTGGACGGGTCCGGACGGCTCAGCACCAGGCCTGCCAGCGCGATGCCAATAAGCACGGGCAAGGCAAAAATTCCGATGCCCCAGTTTCGGTAGATGCGGCTGAGGATTTCGCCCGATTTCCTGAACATGCCACCCACGGATGCCTCCACGCAGCTGCTCTGCACCCGCGTGACTAGCCCAGGGCGCGCCAAGCCGATGTGAACTGGTTCACAGGGCCGCGCACACATTTGGAAAATTTACCCGAAAGCCGGCGCTACGGCTCGCGCGACTACGCCTAGTCGCCTTCGCTTCCCGATCCTGCCTCGGTTAGCGCCAGCAGCGGCTCGGCATTGAGCACAACGATCGCGCCGTGTTCGAGCCGAACCCAGCTGCGCGAGGCCCAGGCCCGCAACTGCTTGTTGATGCTTTCCCGGGTCATGCCGACCATCTCGCTGATTTCCTGCTGGGTAATGGCGATTGTTCGGCCTCCCTGCGCAAGCTTGTGCTTCTCGGTCAAACGAAGCAGTGCGCTGGCGAGCCGGCCCGGCAGATTCTGCAGGATGACCTCTTCGACCTGATCGCTGGTCCAGCGCAGCCGGGTGCACAACAGCTCGATCAACTTCATCGCCAGTGCCGGCTGGCTTCGCACGAAGGGAAGAAAGTCGCGGCGGTCGATGACAAAAATCTCGCAGTTGGTATTGGCGATAACGTCGGCGGTCCGCGCCAACCCATCGAGCACCGCGACTTCCCCGACGATCTCTCCCGGACCGATCAGATTCAAAATGGCGCTGCGGCCATCCGCGGAGGAGACACTGATCTTCAGCGTGCCGCTGATCACCACGATCAGGCTGTTGCCGGGATCTCCCCGGGAAACGATCGTGGTTCCCCGCTTGAGCGTGGAATGCTTGGCGTAGCGGCAGAGCTGGTCGAGCGCCGCAGGCTCGAGATCGGAAAACATCGGATGCTTGCGCAGCACAGCAAGCTTGCTGCTCGAAGGTCCGCGAACATCTCCCGTCTTGTCCTGAGGCACGGCAATCGGAGCTCCAGCCATGAAGCGATCGGGTATCACCGACCGGAATCGGTCATCGATGACCCTTCCAGCTAGAAAGCATACTGCCGTTCCGATTGGGAGGCCAAAAAAACAACACAAAACCTAACGCTAACGTTGCAAGTAAGACAGTGCTCGCAACTAGATAGTACAATCCCCCGAGTCCGGGGATTGGCTCCCGGGGGAACATCCCAACCACTCAACAGAACGGTAGCAAGCCTCGATCGGCTGAGTGCAAACGGTTAATACGACGAACAGCCGCAATCGATCATTTCAAACCTGGGTTCGGACAAAGCATATGCACACCGATGTAGATATGGCCCTTATGCGCGAAGGTCTTGACATGCAGATCGTGGGTCGCATCGACGTTGTCGCTGACTTTCAGCACCATCGGAATCGGTGACTTCGATTTCAGATTGGTGGAGATGATCTCGGTGAGACGCTTGCGGATCTGTTCCGGTATCGCGGCCGAATCCTTGCCCCAGTTCGCAAATTCCTCCGGCTTCGGCAGAAAGTGCTGGGCAAATTTTCCAAAAGCATAGGCCCCGTGCTGCTTTTCCAATTTTGCGAATTTCTTTGCCGTGGCGCCGATCCTCCTGGGGCTGCAAAATTCAGTCATCATTTGCTCAAATCGCCCACCATACACTAATCCGGACATGTCTCACTCCGTTGATGCGCGGCGATATACGCCGTGATTGCAACTTGTCATTAAGTCGAGAACTTGGAGAGCGTTGCCTTAGCACGTTCCAGTTGAACAGTCATTTTCGACTTGGCAAAAAGTTCGATCGCCTGGCCAAGTTCGTCCTGCGCCTCGGATTTCCTGCCCGCGCCGGCCAACAGACGGGCCAGCGCTCCCTTCGCCAATCCGAGCAAGGGCCGGGTCCCGAGCCCGGTTGCGATTTCGATCGTTCGCTCAAGCAGGGCGATCGCCTCCCCGGTGGCGGAGGCGCCCTGAAGCGACAAGATGATCGCCTCGGCAAACAGCGCCAAGGCTTCGATCGGCTGGTAGCCCTTCTGCTTGGCTCCCGCGTGGCAGGCCCGCGCGATTTCCAGCCCGCGGGAAATATCGCCAAGTTGCGCATAGGCGGGACCCAGATATGCCGATGCAAGCAGGATACTGGCCGCGTGACCGAGAGCTTCCGCTTCTTCCTTTGCTTCAACGAGGATATCTCTTGCCTTTGCCGCTTGCCCGCGCTGCAGATGGAGGTTTCCGAGCGCGCACAGCACCAGGGGTAAAAATAGCCGGACCTCGTTCTCGCGCGACAGCAACGCGGCTTCATTGAGGGCTGTTTCCGCCTCATCGAGGTTACCGAGGACCAGCTTTGACAGGCCGCGGCCGTAATCCGCCGCAATCATGTCGTAGGACAGGCCGCTGTGCTGGGCGAGACGCCTTGCCTGCTTGGCACAATCCTCGGATCGGTCGAACTCGCCGATCGACGCATAGATGATGGCTTTCATCATATGACAGAGCACCAGAAGGCTCGGTCCGGTTGTCCCGGGCGGGATATTTTCGGGCGCGTTCGCAAATCGCTCCCCCGCCTGATTCAAGAGCAGTTCGGCATCCCGGTAGCGACCGGCCATGAAATAGGCCTGACCGAGGCCATATTCGGAGAAGCCCAACCAGGTCGCGTCCCCCAGCCGGTCGGCCAAGGCAACCGCCTCTTCCCCTGCCGTGGTGGCTTCATAGGGCGTTCCGTAGAAATTCAGCGCCGCCGCCCTTACGGCGATGGAAGCAAGCCGTCTCGGCTCATCGCTGATTTTCTTGGAGCGCGCTTCTGCGTCGCGACACAATTCGAGCCACTCCGCGGTCTTTCCAAACGGAGAGAACGTCATGCGAGCTTCGATGCGCAGGTCGATCGCCCGCTGTTCGCGAGCAATCGAGTCGGGCTGCTTCTCAACCGCATCCATCGCTGTCTGGAAATACCCCGTTGCGTCGCGGAATGCCGATCTGGCCAGAGCCTTTTTCGCCGCGAGGTGCCCGTAACGGTCGGCCTTCACCCAGTCTTGCGCCTTGACCGCGTGATGACAGAGCGCTTCCGCGACATCCTCCTCGCGACCAGGAGAGCCGGCTTCCAGCGCCGTCAAAATCCGGCGGTGCAGCTCCTCGCGTTGCGGCCGCAGGATCGAATCGTAGGCAACCTCGCGGATCAGATCGTGGGCGAATTCGTATTCGACGGAAGCAACCCATCGCGACTCGACCAGAAAATCCAATATCTCGAGCGACCAAAGCCGGCTCTGCAATTGCACCGCCGGCATGGCGGTGACGGCCGCCAGCAAATGCGCCGAAACCCGCGGCCCGGCGACGGAGGCGAGCTGGAGCAGGGCTTTGTCCTCTTTCGACAATCGATCGATCCGGGACGCGATGACCCCTTGCACTGTCGGCGGAATTTCCAGCGCATCCCAGGGAGCCTTGGTGGCAAAGCGGCCCGCATCGGTCTCCAGGACTCCGCGATTGATCAGTTGCCGCGCGACCTCCTCGATGAAGAGCGGGACCTGGCCGGTGTGGCGGAGCACGTGGGCCTTGAGGGCATTGAGCTTCGCTCCGGTGCCAAACAGGTCGTCGAGCAGCGCGTTCGCCGACGCGATATCCAGGGAGCGCAGCCAGATCCTGCGAACGTTCAGCTTCGCCAGCCACCCCGGTGTGTCCTCGGTCCGCCAGGTCAGCAGGATCAATAGCGGACGGCTTGCGGTGAGCGACATCAAGGCCTCGATCGCGGTCTCGCTTTGACCATCGATCCAGTGCAGGTCCTCCACCAACAGGATGGTCGGGCGCGTCGAGATGACCTTGTCAACCGTATGACGCACGGCGTCGCTGATGGCGCGTCGCCGCAGCAGGGGCTCGAGATCGTACCAGCGCGGATCGTGGACGGGCTGGTCGAGAACGGAGCAGAGGGCGGCGGGCCAAAGATCGGAATGCGCCGGCACCTCGCCTTGCGGCAAATCGGGTTGATCTGCCGGGGCGATGTTGCCCGCCTCCAGCGCGCTCCGCACGAGCTTCTTCAGCAGCGCGTAGGGAACGGCTTGCTCCAGCGGGTTGCATTCCGCCTCCAGCACCTGCCAGTCCTGCTGCCGCAAGCCGGCGACGAACTCGTGGGCGATTCGGGATTTTCCGATGCCCGCGGTGCCGACCAGCGCGACGAGCTGTCCGGAAGCACCGACATCGCCCGCCGCCCGCTCCAGCAGGGAAATCTCGTCCGCGCGGCCGACGAACGACGAAAGCCCCTTGGTCGAACGGGCCCGCCAGCGCGTCAATCCGCTGATCTCGCCAACCTCGTAGCAGGGAACGGGCGCCGAAAATCCTTCCAGCCGCTTGGGAGGCAGTGCGTTGAACTTCACCAGTCCGGAGCACAGATTATGGCAGGACTCCGACACGAGGATTTGTCCGCCCTGCGCGGCACTCTCGAGCCGCTTGACCAGATGGACCGCCGGGCCGCCCGCTTCGTAGATCGAGGAGAAGTCGGCCTCGATGACGTGCGCGACCACATAGCCGGAATGAACGCCAACCCGGACCTGAAGCGCCGGATCCTCCAACAGCTTGATCCGGCGAACCAGTTCGACGGCGGCATGACAGGCCATGATGGCATGATTGTCATCGGCGTGCGGGGCGCCAAAAAGGGCGATCAGGCCGTCACCCCCCTCTTTGCTGACGATCCCGCGGCTGCGCCGGACCGCGGTCCGCATGGCGATCAGGGCCGGCTCCAATCGCGAAATCGCAGCCTCGGGATCAAGTTCCGAGATCAAATCAGTCGAACGCTGCAAATCGGCACAGAGGACGGTGAGGTATTTGCGCTCACCGGCGATACGGCCGCGAACTTCCGCAGCCTGCGGCTTTACGGAATGCTCCGGGGCGATCGCCCCGCAGGACGCACAAAAAAAATCGCCTGCCTTCAGGATCGATCGACAGACCTGACAAGACACCCGCAGCTCCTTCATCCACCCGTTCAGATTAACGAAACTTCATGGCGGAACAAAGCATTTGGAACCGTCTACGGCAGGCACCGAAGGTGTCTTCGCGTCGCGGCTGTTGGGGATACCGACGATTGGACGACAATTTTAGGCGAGTAGCGCCGGCAACCGGGAGCATGGGGCTCCGATGGACGCATCCACTGCATGCAAGTCGCATGCTAGTCGTTCGCGATGCCCATTTCCTTGATCACGCGCGCGTATTTGGCAAGCTGCTCACGCGTCATCGCGCCCAGTTCGTCGGCAGAGCTGCCGCGCACCGAGAAACCCAGATTCTCGAGCTTGCCGCGAACTCCCGGGTCCACCAGCGCTTGCAGCACCTCAGCGTTCAGCCTGGCGATGATGTCCTTTGGCGTGCCGGCCGGCGCCAGGATCGCAAACCAGGAGTTGAAGAAGAACCCGGGCAATCCTGATTCCGCAACCGTCGGCACATCGGGGAATTGCGGCAACCTGTTCGCGGTGGTCACCCCGATCAGCCTGAGCTGCCCGCTGCGCACCAGCGCCGCCACGGTCCCCAGCCCCTGAAAGCCGACGGGAATTTGCCCGCCGGCGACGTCGGTCGCGGCCTGGGTCGCGCCTTTGTAGGGCACATGGGTCAGCGAGATGCCCGCGCTCGATGCGAACATCGCCATCGCCAGATGTTGCGGGCTGCCCGGACCGCCGGAGCTGTAATTGATCATTCCAGGCGCGGCCCTGGCCGCGGCGATCAGATCGGCCGCGGTCTTGTAGGGCGTCTTGTTGCCCGCGATCAGTCCCCACTCCACGGTAGCGACCAGCGACACTGGCGCAAAATCCTTCAGGATATCCCAACGCATGTTGGACTGCAGGTTGGGCACCATGGTCATGATGCTGTCGTTGAAGCCGCCGAGCGCATAGCCGTCAGGCGCCGCCCTCGCCACCTGTTCGGCGCCGATCAGCCCGGACGCGCCCGGCTGGTTGATGATGACGATTTGCTGGCCCATATTATCGGCCATCTTCTGCGTCACGATCCGAGCTGCGACATCGACCGCGCTTGCCGCAGCCAGGGGCACGATCATCTTGATCGGCCGGTCGGGATAGGGCGTTTGCGCGACCGCACTGGGCGTTGAAAGCAGCATCAGTGCTACGACCAGCGAATAAACCAAGCGCATGGCAGATTTCCCCCGCGTTAGCTGGATGGCGTTTTTCCGAATTTGCGGCTGCCATCCTTTTCGGGAATGATTGCCCTCTCGCCTTTGGCTTGGCAATGTGCGTATCCGGAGAAACCTGTATGCCTGCGATGGTGTTAACGGCTCCACGGGCGCCTCTGCCGGACGGGACAAATCCTGGGTGCGGCAGTCCTCATAACGTGAGCCGGCCCATGACAATCCCTGCGGCACCTCAGCTCATCGCGATCGGCGGCCTGTCGGGAACGGGAAAATCCGTTCTGGCACGCGCCCTCGCCCCCACTATCTCGCCGCAGCCGGGAGCGGTGGTGTTGCGAACGGACGTGCTGCGGAAGCAGCTGTTTCAGGTCAACGAGACCGATCGGCTGCCCGAGAGCGCTTATGAGCCAGATGTCACCGAGCAGATTTACGCGCTTCTTGTGCAGCGCACCGTTGGGCAGCTTTCGCAGGGTCATTCCGTCATCGTCGATGCGGTATTTGCCCAGGAAGCAGAACGCCATGCGATAAGAGAGGCCGCGCGTCAGCTAAGCCTCCGTTTTGTCGGCCTTTTTCTTAAGGCCGACCTCGAGACCCGATTGCGCCGGATCGGCCGCCGCCAGCACGATGCATCCGATGCCACGCCGGAGATTGCCGGACTTCAGGAGAAATATAATATCGGCGCGCTCGATTGGGCTGACATCGACGCCTCCGGGATACTGGAGCAAACGCTGCAACGATGCCAAGCCCGCATCGCCCATTGTGAGACGGCTTAGGCCGGTGAGCGCAGAGAATACGATGTCGCCATCGCCAAAATCAGCGGCCGAGGCCGTCTCTCGCACCGGATCGACGGGGCGCCGTCGTCCCATGGCGCAGTTGAATGCGATGATGGCGTGCGATACGGCATTTCGGGTCGTGGCGCGCCGCCACCTTGCAGACTTGACCGCCAATCACGAGGCAACCTGCAGCGGCGATCCGGCAGCCTTGCATCAGATGCGCATCGCGCTGACGCGCCTGCGCACCGCTATCCTGTTTTTCGCGCCGATGATCGACGACCCCATGCGGATGCAGATAAAGGACGAACTGAAGTGGCTCAACGGCCAGCTTGGCGCCGTGCGAGATCTCGACGTCGCGATGGAACGGCTGAAGGCCATCAACAAGCAGCGGCCGCGACCAGCCCCGTATTATCGCACGTGGAACGAGAAACGCGCGGACAGCCATCGTCAACTGGCCCGGGCGCTTCGGTCAGCCAGATATCGCCGGCTGATTGAAAACACGTCCGGCTGGATCGAGAGTGGACCTTGGTCGATCAAGACGGGAAGACAGGCGGCGCTGGAGCGCGCTTCCCCGATCGCTACCTTTGGCGTGGGCAAACTCATGACATGGCAGGACAAGCTTCTGAAAAGGAGCCGCAAGCTTGAAAAGATGGGCAACAAGAAACGTCACCGGCTGCGCCTGTTGAACAAGAAGCTAACCTATTCCATCGAGTTCTTCGAGGATTTGCTTGCGGATAAGCGATTTTCAAAACAACAGACCGCGTTGAAGCATTTGCGCAAGGCGCAGAGATCCCTCGGTCAGTTGAACGATGACGTGCAGGGCCATTCTTTGGCAGCCGCCCTGCAACAAGGCGGCGTCCGCCCGCCCTTGCAATTTCTCAGCCCAAAGCGCGAGCGGCGCTTGATCCGGACCGCGACCACGGCCTACCGCAAGCTCGCCGCGACAAAGGCGTTTCGGAGCTGAGACTCACAGCAACTTCCCGTCAGGCCCGAAAAAGGGATGCGGGCCGTCGAAATCGCCGATTGGGACCTGGTGGGTAACGACGCAGCCGAATTCGTCGCCCGGAAACCAGACGTGCAGATGAAAGGCCGGCGGCTCGACCTTGAATGATGGCTCGCGCAATTCCGCCAGATCGAGATCGACGGCGTGGTTTGGCGCCGGGCAAATCGTGGTCGGCACACCGGCAAACATCGTCAGCGTCGCGCGATGGACGTGGCCGGTGGCGATCAATTGCACGCGCGGATGGCGCTTGACGACATTCGCAAGCTCGTCGGCATTTTGGAGATTCTGTCGGTCCATATGCCTGATGCCGGCCTGGAACGGCGGATGATGCAGGAACAATAACGCTGGCCGGTCGGGTGCCGAGGCAAGCGTCGCTTCAAGCCATCGCAAAGTCGGTGCATCGAGCTCGCCGTGCGGTTTGCCTGATACACTCGAATCCAACAGCACGAGATCAAGCCCGCCGATTTCAAGGTGTTGATTGAGCGGGCCCGACGGAAACGCATAATTTTGCGGAAGCGTGGCGCGCATCATGTCGCGCTGGTCGTGATTGCCGGGAATGCCTGCAAAGGCAATATTCAACGGCGCCAGCAGGCGCTTGAGATGCGCATATTCCTCAGCCCTAGGCGTATCGACAAGATCGCCCGAGATCACCACGAGATCGGGCTTCGGGGTGAACTGGTTCAAGGTGGCGACGCAGCGCTCCAGCGCGCGCGCCGTGTCGACGCGGCCGTAGGCGAGCGTGCCTGGAGCCTTGATGTGCAGATCGGAAATCTGCGCGATGATAACGGGTTTTTGCGGCATCGGGCTTCTCTTCAATTCTCCGGTGGCAACAGCCTGACCGCATCCGGGGCGATCAGGAGTCCGACGCGATCGCCAAGTTCCGCTTTGACGGTGTTCGGCGCTTCGACGGTGAGAGGTTTTGCGCATGCGCCGGAGACGACCATGCGCTGCCGGTCGCCGATAAAACCGATGCTGTCGATAGTCCCCGAAAGGGGCGCGGTTGCGGCTTCAACGACCCGGATCGTCTCGGGGCGGATCATCGCGACGGCGGCCTTAAGACTCGCATCGCCGCCGATCGGCTGCCGGCCGCCCGGCAGCACGAGATGGCCGTGTTCGATGGGCGCTTCGATGATGTTCGCCGCGCCAATGAACTCGGCGACGAAGCGATTTTTCGGCGCGAAATAGATCTCGCGTGGGCTGCCGATCTGGGCAATCGCGCCCTTTTGCATCACGACGATGCGGTCGCCGAGCTCCATCGCCTCGGCCTGATCGTGTGTCACATAAATGGTCGTGATCCCGAGCGCCCGCAGCAACCGGTTGAGCTCGCCGCGCAGGCGATCGCGCAACGCAGCATCGAGCGCGGTCAGGGGTTCGTCGAGCAGCAGGATGCCGGGCCGGATCGCGACCGCGCGCGCCAGCGCGACGCGCTGACGCTGGCCACCGGAGAGCTGGTCGATGCGGCGGTTTTCCAGCCCCGAAATATTGGTCAGCGCCACCAGCTCGGCTATGCGCGCGGCGCGTTCTTGTTTCGGCATGCCGCGGATTTTCAGGCCGTAGCCGATATTTTCCGCGACGCCCATGTTGGGAAACAGCGCATAGGACTGAAACACCATGCCGACATTGCGCCGCTCGATCGGCACCGAGGTCATGTCCTTGTCGTCGAACAACACAAGGCCGCCGGCATCGGGCAATTCGAGGCCTGCGATGATGCGCAGCATGGTGGTCTTGCCGCAGCCGGAGGGGCCGAGCAGCACCAGCGTCTCGCCGCGCGCGATGTCGAGCGTTGCCGGTTCCAGCGCGCGCGTTCCATCAGCAAAGGTCTTGCCGCAATTCTCGATCCGCACCGAGGCGCCATGTCCCGCGGCTGTGCTCATCTTTTCTGCTCCTTGTCGGCAAACAACTGCATCGCGACCAGCAGCGGAATGATCATGACAAAGAAGATCAGCGTATAGGCCGACGCCACTTCCAGCCGCATCGAGGCGTAGGCGTCGGCAAGCCCGATGGGAAGGGTTTTTGTCAGCGGCGTATGCAACATCCAGGTCAGGTTGAATTCGCCAAGCGAGAGCGTCACCACCATCAGGCTGCCGGCGAGGATGCCCGGCAGCGCATTGGGAACGATCACATCGAAAAAGCGCCGCCATGGCGAGGCGCCGAGCGATGCCGCGCCTTCGTCAAGCGTCCTGATGTCGACGGTCGCGAACACCGCCATCACCGAGCGCACCATGAACGGCATGGTGAAGATGACATGGCCGGTGAGGATGAACAGCCAGGAGCGGCGAAACTCGCTAAAACCCTGATAGGTGAGCAACAGCGCCAGCGCTATCGCGAGCCCGGGGATCGCCAGCGGCAAGGTGATGATCTCTTCGACGATGCGCGACAGCCGCCCTCCCCGCACGTGCAACGCATACGCAGATGGAACGCCGGCCACGAGCGTCACGACAAGCGTTGCGAGAGCGATCACAAAAGACAACAGGATCGTGCCGGCATAGAGGTCCCAGACCTGGAATACCCATTGCAGCGTCACGCCCGAAGATATCCCGCGAAAGTAATTCACGGTGACGCCGGCGCTGATCGAGAGAATCGCAGGTACCACCAGGAACGCGGCGACCAGCAGGGTGAACAAGAGTTGGCCGGCAAAGATCAGGCGGTCGCGCATGGTTTTATCCGGCCGCCGCGACCGTGCCGCCGCTGAACGAGCGGGCCAGCGCCAGGATCGCCCAGGCGATGACGCCCAGGCCCACCGACAGCGCGGCCGATGTGGCAAAGTTAGCGGCCAGCGTGAATTCTGTGTAGATCAGCATCGGCAGCACATCGATATTGGTCGCGAGCGTAAAGGCGGTGCCGAACGCGCCCATCGCGGTCGCAAAGGCAATGGCGCCGGACGCGACGAAAGCCGGCGCCAGCGCCGGCAGCACGACATCGCGCTGCACCGCCCATGGGCTCGCGCCGAGCGAGCGCGCGGCTTCCTCGAGGCCGACATCGAGTTTCTGGACCGCCGCCATGATGGTGAGAATGACGCGCGGGATCGAGAAATAGAGATAGCCGAGGAACAATCCGTAGATCGAATAGGCAAACACCAGCTTCTCGCCAAACACTCTATTGGTGAGATCGCCGATCAGGCCCTGGCGTCCCGCGAGCAGGATGATCAGGAAGCCGACGACGACGCCGGGAAATGCCAGCGGGAAGGTCAGCATCGCAACCAATACCGCGCGGCCGGGAAAGCGATGGCGCTGCAGGAACATCCCCGCAATGGTGGCGACAACGAGCGTGACGATCGTGGTCGCAGTGGCCAGCAAGACGGTATTGATCAAGGTCGCGCGATAGCGTGGCTCGGTCAGGATCGAAAGGTATCCGGCGAGCCCCTGCGGGCCTTCGGCGCCGGTCACGACCAGCCGCGCCATCGGCAGCAGGAAAAACGCCGTCGTCACCACGGCGAGCGGCAACAGACACAACCAAACGAAAGTTTTGTGCGGCATTTGAAGAAATGGTGCCTCTAAGCTCTAGGCACCATTCTGCCTTAGCGGACCTCGGCGAGATAGCGGTCGACAAAGCCTTTTTGCACGTTTTCCATCTGGCCCCAGTCGACGCTCTTGGCGCGGGCATAGTCGCTGTCGGGCAGGAATTTTGCCTTCACCGCTTGCGGCAATTCGATCGGGCGGGCGGGGCGCAGATAAGCGTTGGTCCAGATCGCCTGGCCCTTGTCGGACAACAAATAATCCAAAACCTTCTTGGCCTTGTCCTTGTCGGGCGCATTCTTGACGAGGCCAACGACATAGGGAAACACCACCGAGCCCTCGCACGGGATCACGAATTCAAAGTTGCCCTTCTCCTGATATTTGGCGCGATAGGCGTTGAAATCGTAATCCAGGAGGATCGGCATCTCGCCGGAAACCACGCGGGCGTAGGACGTCTGCTTGGGGACGATCGGATCGTTCTTGCGCAAATCCTTGAAGAAGGAAATCGCCGGATCGAAATTCGATGCCGAGCCGCCGAGCGCCAGGTTGATCGCGACTGCGCCGACATAGCCGACCGCGGCGGAGGATGGATCGAGATAGCCGACCATGCCCTTGTAGTCCGGCTTCAACAGATCCTTCCAGCACGCCGGCACCGGCTTGCCGCCGAGCGCATCCTTGTTCACGAACAAGCCCAGCGTGCCGGAGTGGATCGTGGTCCAATAGCCGTCCGGATCCTTCAGTCCTGATGGCACCTGGTCCCAGTTGACCGGCTTGTATGGCTCCAGCGCATCCTGCGCCTTCGCCTTCATGCCGAAGGTGACGCCGAAATAGCCGATATCGCCGACGGGATTGCTCTTCTCGGCCAGAATTTGCGCCAGCGCCTGACCCGAATTCTTGTTGTCGTGGGGAATGTCGTAGTGGAGATCGGCCTTGATGGCTTTGAGCATGGAAGCCCAGTCGGCCCATTCCGGCGGGCAATTGTAGCAGATCACGTCAGCCGCCTTGGCGGATTGCGCGACCAGCGACAGCGCGAGCAGAAACAAGGCAAGACGGACGGTCTTCATGAAAATGGCTCCGATCGCAAAGATAAAGGTGAGTGTTGGCAAGGCCGGCACTTCGACACCGTGACTTCAACACCAACGGGGCGACCAAGTATAGGCCGCGCATGAAGGATTTGCGACGACCGGCCTTTTGCCGTGCAGCAAGCCCAGTCCTGGCGAGCGCTAGCCGCGCCCCGGCGATGGCTGCGTTGCAGTGTTAGCGATGGCTCCGCCTTGCGGCGCAACCGGGGTTATAGGTATCCTGAGCATCCGTCGATCAGGCCGCGCGTTTTTAAGAAAATGAACCCGCTTCTTAAGGAGAAGCTCGATGAACCCTCCCGTGAATTCTCCCGCGATCAAACTGATAAAATCGGTTCGCGAACAGGTGAGCGCCGAGGAATGGCAAACCCGCGTCGATCTCGCCGCCTGCTATCGCCTCACCGCGATGTACGGCATGACCGAAATGATTGCCAACCACATCTCATGCCGCGTACCCGGCTCGCACGACCATTTCCTGATCAACCCCTACGGGATGCTTTATGAGGAGATCGACGCCTCTTGCCTGATCAAGGTCGACCTCGACGGCAACGTGATCTTCAACGCCTCCGACTACGGCGTCAACGC
>DATBYN010000090.1:0-2485 GCA_036513695.1 Bradyrhizobium sp.
ACGCAGCCGTCGCGATCGAGAACCTCGTACGGCACGCCATATTGCTTCAGCACCGCGATGTCGCCGGCGGTACCATCGAGTTGAGCCTGGGCGCGGAATAATTGAAGCGTGCCCTGGCTGCGTTCGTCATAGCGAATGGAAGTCTCCGCACGCAGCGCGCGCAAGCAGTCGCGACTATATTCGGCGAGCGGAATCATGCGGCTCTTGTTGACCGCGTAGCGCACCGATGTGCAGTTGCGCAGCATCTTCGCAAGCCAGACCCACATCGCCGGATCGAGTTTTGGGCGTATCACCAGCGGGCCGTGCTTCATCAATAGCCATTTGACGGCCTTGACCGGCACGCCGGGGCCGGCCCAGGGCGAGGCATAGCCGGGCGACACCTCGCCGGCATTGGCGTAGCTGGTCTCCAACCCGGGTTCCGGCTGGCGGTCGACCACCGTCACCTCATGCCCGGCTTTCGCGAGATAATAGGCGCTCGTCACGCCGATGACGCCGCCGCCAAGAACCAGCACCTTCACGATCGTCGATTTCCCCGCCGCAGCCGTCCTATCACGCAAAAGTCTCCGCAGCGGCAATAGGAAGCAAGGTTCAGGCCACCCGCTTCAGGGCGTCGCCGAGCATCGCCACGATGTCGTCGATGTGGCTACGCTCGACAATCAGCGGCGGCGACATTGCAAGGGTGTCACCGCTGTTACGGAGCACGAGGCCGCGGTTGAAGCAGTCGACCATGACGTCATAGCCACGCACGCCGGCCGCATCCGGCCGCGACGACAATTCGACAGCCGCGACCAGACCGATGGCGCGGATATCGATGACGTTCGGCAAGCCACGCAGCGAGTGCATCGCGTCCTGCCAGTACTCGGTCAACTCGGCACCGCGGGTGAGCAAATTTTCCTTCCGATAGATTTCCAGCGTCGCGAGCCCGGCCGCGCAGGCCACCGGGTGCGCCGAGTAAGTATAGCCGTGGAACAGCTCGACCTGGTTGGCCGGTCCGGTCATCAGCGCATCGTGGATTTTGCGGCTGGCGAACACCGCGCCCATCGGGACCGTGCCGTTGGTAATGCCCTTGGCGGAGCAGATGAGATCGGGCATGACGCCGAAATAGTTGGCCGCAAAGGGTGCGCCGAGACGGCCGAACCCAGTAATCACTTCATCGAAAATCAAGAGGATGCCGTGCTTGTCGCAGAGCTCACGTAGACGCTGCAGGTAACCCTGCGGCGGGATCAAGACGCCGGTCGAACCGGCGACCGGCTCGACGATGACGGCCGCGATGGTTTCAGCGCCGTGCAGCGCGACCAGACGCTCGACGTCGTCGGCGAACTCAGCGCCGTGCGCGGGCTGCCCCTTGCTGAAGGCGTTGCGGGCGAGATCATGGGTGTGGCTGATGTGATCGACACCCGGGAGATGCGTTGCGAACGCCCTGCGGTTATTCACCATGCCGCCGACCGACATGCCGCCGAAGCCGACACCGTGATAGCCACGCTCGCGGCCGATGAGGCGGGTGCGGGTAGCCTGGCCGGCCGAACGCTGATAGGCCAGCGCGATCTTGAGCGCGGTGTCGACCGACTCTGAGCCTGAATTGGTGAAGAACACGCGGTCCAGTCCGCGCGGCGCGATCGCCGCCAGTTTTTCGGCGAAGTCGAACGCGATCGGATGCCCGATCTGGAACGACGGCGCATAGTCGAGCGCCATCAATTGCCGCGAAACCGCATCCGCAATCTCGCGCCGGCCATGACCCGCGTTCACGCACCACAGGCCTGCCGATCCGTCGATCACCTTGCGGCCATCGACGGTGGTGTAATACATGCCTTCGGCGCCGGCGATCAGACGAGGCTCCGACTTGAATTGCCGGTTGGCGGTGAACGGCATCCAGAACGCGTCGAGGCTTTGCGTGTTGGGGATTTGGTGAACGGTCACGGGCGGGCTCCTGTGCGGCGGCGGGCGGCGTTCCGCAATCGTCACCATGTTGAGGAATGTCGAGCAAGTCCTTTTCTTATCCTACTTAAGCCGTTGATTTTGCTGTGCCGGATTGATAATTTTGCCCGATCCGCAACACTAGAAACAGCCCGCCCCCAGCCCAGGAAGCGATGATGAGCATCGATGTCGGCGAACGCTTGCGATTTGTCCGCAGCCTCAACAAACTATCCCAGCGCGAACTGGCAAAGCGTTCGGGGGTAACCAACTCGACGATCTCGCTGATCGAATCCAACCAGATGAATCCCTCCGTCGGTGCGCTCAAGCGCATTCTGGACGGCATCCCGATGGGCATGGCGGAATTTTTTGCGCTCGAACCCGACCGGCCGCGCAAGGCGTTTTACCGTTCCGAGGAGTTGAGCGAGATCGGCAAGGGAGCGATCTCCTATCGCCAGGTCGGCGACAATCTGTTCGGCCGCGCGCTCCAGATATTGAAGGAGCGTTACGAACCCGGCGGCGACACCGGACGTGTGCCGCTGGTTCACGACGGCGAAGAAGGCGGCATCGTTCT
>DATBYN010000091.1:0-4649 GCA_036513695.1 Bradyrhizobium sp.
TTGCAGGCCCAACGCAAGAAAGTGGTGATCGCGCTATGGAGCGAAGGCTCGCGCGACCGCATGGGCAGCATGCTCAGGGATCACAAATTATCAAACCTCACCAGCGTCAACACCTGGCGCACGGTGCAGGCGACCCCGCGCAATGAAGCCATGCTGGCGCTCCTCGGCATGGAATCCGGTTTCGAAACCGACGCTGTCGCCGTCATCAGCGAGCAGGATATTCTGGGCGACCGGTTGGTGCGGCCGCGCAAGGCGAGCCGCAAGCTCGACAATTTTATCTCCGAGGTCACGAGCCTGGCTGCCGGCGATCTCGTGGTTCACGTCGAGCATGGCATCGGCCGTTTTGTCGGCCTGCAGACGCTAGAGGTGTCCGGCGCGCCGCATGACTGCCTGGAACTGCATTACGCCGCCGACACCAAACTGTTTTTGCCCGTCGAAAATATCGAACTGCTGTCGCGCTACGGCTCCGATCACGCCAATGTCGAGCTCGATCGTCTCGGCGGCAGCGGCTGGCAGACGCGCAAGGCAAAACTCAAGAATCGCATCCGCGAGATCGCCGGCGAACTGATAAAGATCGCGGCCGAGCGGCATTTGCATGAAGCGCCGAAAATGCCGGTGCAACCGCATGTCTATGACGAGTTCTGCGCTCGCTTCCCCTATGAGGAAACCGAGGACCAGCTCGGCGCCATCCAGTCCACGTTGAAGGACCTCGAAAGCGGCCGGCCGATGGACCGGCTGATCTGCGGCGACGTCGGTTTCGGCAAGACAGAAGTGGCACTGCGCGCGGCGTTCGCGGTTGCGCTTGACGGCAAACAGGTTGCCGTCGTGGTGCCGACCACGCTGTTGGCGCGCCAGCACAGCAAAACTTTCGCCGAACGGTTTCGGGGTTTTCCCGTCAATGTCGCGCAGGCCTCGCGGCTGGTGGCGCCGAAGGAACTCACTCAGGTCAAGAAGAACCTTGCCGAGGGCCAGGTCGATATCGTGATCGGCACCCACGCGCTACTCGGCAAATCCATAAAGTTCAGGGATCTCGGCCTGCTGATCGTCGACGAGGAGCAGCATTTCGGCGTCAGCCATAAAGAGCGGCTGAAGCAATTGCGCGCCCAGGTGCATGTGCTGACGCTGAGCGCCACGCCGATCCCGCGCACGCTGCAACTGGCGCTGACGGGGGTGCGCGATCTCTCCATCATTGCCTCACCGCCGGTCGATCGGCTCGCGGTCCGCACCTTCGTCGCGCCGCACGATCCGCTGATGATCCGCGAGGCGCTGCTGCGCGAGCGATATCGCGGCGGGCAGGCTTTCTATGTCGTGCCCCGCATCGAGGACTTGGCGGGGGTGAAAGAATTTCTCGACAAGAATGTGCCGGAGATGAAGGTCGCGCTCGCCCATGGCCAGATGGCGCCGACCGTGATCGAGGACATCATGTCGGCGTTCTATGACGGCAAATACGATATTCTGCTGTCGACCACGATCATCGAATCCGGCCTCGATATCCCCACCGCTAATACGCTAATCGTGCACCGCGCCGACATGTTCGGATTGGCCCAGCTTTATCAATTGCGCGGCCGGGTGGGGCGCTCGAAGCTGCGCGCCTATGCGCTGTTCACGCTGCCGGCGCAGCAGAAGATCACGGCGCAGGCCGAGCGGCGCTTAAAGGTGCTGCAGTCGCTGGAGACACTCGGCGCCGGATTCCAATTGGCGTCGCACGATCTCGATATCCGCGGCGCCGGCAATCTGCTCGGCGAGGAACAATCGGGCCACATCAAGGAAGTCGGGTTTGAACTCTACCAATCGATGCTGGAGGAGGCGATCCTCAATCTCAAGGCCGGCGTTGCTGAGCCGGCGGCCGACCGCTGGTCGCCGCAGATCACCATCGGCATGCCCGTCCTGATTCCGGAAGAATACGTCGCCGATCTCTCGGTGCGGCTATCGCTCTACCGTCGGCTGGCCGATCTCGACACCGATGAGGAGATCGACAATTTTGCCGCCGAGCTGCGCGACCGTTTTGGCGTGCTGCCGGACGAAGTGCGCTACCTCTTCAAGGTCGCCGCCATAAAAGGTTATTGCCGAAGAGCCAATGTCGAAAAGGTCGATGCCGGGCCGAAGGGCGCCGTGATTACCTTGCGCGACAACAAGTTCGCGCAGCCCGATCGCCTGGTCTATTTCATCCGCCAGCATGGCCAGGCCGCGCGGGTGCGGCCGGACATGAAGGTGGTGTTCTTCCAGGATTGGGAGACACCGGAAGAGCGCCTGACCGGCACCACCGAAATCCTGCGCCAGCTTGCGAACCTCGCCGAAGACCGCAAGGCGGCCTAACCACGTCATTGCTGTGCGAAGCGAAGCAATCCAGAAACACGGGAAATAGCAGATGGATTGCTTCGTCGCTGGCGCTCCTCGCAATGACGAATCTTGGAATTCAAGACGCCGCGCGATCGGCTTCCTCGTAAAGCCTTGCGAGCAGCGACTTCGCCGAGTCCGTCGGCAACAGCGTAGCGAGCGTCACGGCTGGCTCCGAGCGCGGATCGCGCTTGCCGTGGGTGGTGTGGCGCATCACGCTGGAAAGCCGGCGCGCAATCATATGCGCGGTGCGCAAATCGGTCTCGGGAAATACCACGATGACCGATCCGTCTTGCTCGGCGACACCAAAATCCATTTGCCGCATCAAGCGGCTGAGAATCCGGGCGCCGTCGAGCTGGGCACGGGGATGGCCGATTTCGAAGGCAAAACGCGCCGCCGACAATCCGCCGCCGCGCGACAGTGTTTGATAAACGGCGGTGGCAAAATCGCGGTTGAAGGCGGCCTGTGTCAGCAGGCCGGTCTTGGGATCGAGCAGGCCGCCGGCGTCGATCGCTCGCAGCGTGCGGCTCAAATGCGCCTCGAAGGCGCGCTGGCGGATCAGCGGCAGGGCATTGGCGGCGATGCGCGCGGGCTCGCCGGAGATGATTTCCAGATTGGGCAGATCATAGGCCGGCGCCAGCCCATCCGACGTCACCACGATGGGCAGGTTGCGGAAGCGCGCATCCTCCGCCAGCACGGTGAGGAAGGCATCCACTACGCGGGCGCTAAATCCCTCGCTGAGCACGATGCCGTCGATGTCGCGCGAGCTGAGATGTTTTGCGGCGGCTTCGATGGAGAGCGCGCCGACCACGCCCATCCGCTCGCCGAGCGACACCGAAAGTGCTGCGTAGCCGGCGCCGCGGCCGATCAGCAATACGGTCGCGTCGCGCGCGAGATCGGTTTCCGGAATGGCCGTTCGTACCGCCTCGTCATCGAGCCGGCGCATCACGGTCGAATGCAAGGTCCTGACCCGAAGTGCCGCGCGCAGCCGCGCCATCAGACGATCGAAATTGCCGCCGCTCTGCGAGAACGGAATGGCGTTTTCGGGCAGGCGTATCCTGGGATCGACGGCGATCAGCGGCAGGTAGGGCTGCCGCGCGGCGATCTGTTTGGCAAGCGCCTCGAAGTCCGGCGCGGCGCCGTCGGGCAATGCCGCCAGCACCGCGGCCGGCTGCAACCGCTCGACGGCGCGCGAAGCCTCGGCCCAGATGGTCTCGATCACCGGAAACAGCTTTGCATCGTCGAGCGCGGACGCAAACGACGGCCGCCGGGCGGTCGAGACGATGATGATGGGACCTTGCTGGGACATCCAAAACGCGTTTCGATTAGAGACGGCAAAATCCTAGTTTGCCGGGCTTAATGCCGCGTCAACACGGGCATTGGCCTGTCACACCGGCTTCGTCAACGCGCGGCAATACCTTTCGGATTGGCTGTATCGCGGCCCGACGGCCCTATGAGGTTGGCGTGGAGAAGGCACTGACAACGGCGCTCGCGCATCTTGGCGCGGGTCGACTTGGTGAGGCGGAGGCGCTGTGCCAGGCGATACTGGCGCGACGGCCAAAAGAGGTAGCCGCGCTGCATTGTCTCGGTCTTGTCGCGTTGCAAGGCGGCAAACCCGATCGCGCGGTTGCCTTTCTGGGCCGCGCAGCATCGTTGACACCGGCGGACCCGGCGGTGCTCTCGAATCTGGGATCCGCTCGAAGAGCGGCGGGTCAGCTCGACGAAGCCGTAGCCGCATTCAACGCGGCGCTGAAAATTGATCCACGAGCCGGCGAAACGCTGTTCAATTTGGGTAATGCCTTAGGGGCCCTGCGACGGCACGCTGAAGCCGAGCAGGCCTACCGGCGTGCGATCGCTGCTGGAAATTGCCGGCAGGGAGGGGCGGCGGTCTATTGCAATCTTGGCCTTTTGTTGGAGGAGCGCGGCGCAATCGATGAGGCGATCGCCGCATATCGGCAGGCGGTCCAGCGGCGTCCTGAATTTGCCGAGTACCATTATAATCTCGGCAACGCCCTGCGTGCCAAGCTGGCCCTGGATGAAGCCGTCGCCGCTTATGATCGTGCTCTGATGTTGCGGCCCGACTACCCGGAAGCACGAATGAACCAATCGCTCGCGTTTCTGTTGAAAGGCGATTTCGCGCGCGGGCTGGAGGGATACGAGGCGCGGCGACTGACCCCCGAGGCAGAGCAACGCGGCTTCTCGGCTCCCCTCTGGAGAGGTGAAGCTCTCGTTCAGCGGTGTCTTTTGCTGCATGCCGAACAGGGGTTCGGCGACACGATCCAGTTGCTTCGCTATTTACCGGTCCTTGATGC
>DATBYN010000092.1:0-2708 GCA_036513695.1 Bradyrhizobium sp.
GAACGCGCGAAGCAGCGCCGGATAATCCGCGCTGACGGATGATCTCACCGACGGCCGCGCCGCGAGCGCCTTGCGCCATTGTGCCAGCTTCGGCTTGCCCGACAAAATTCCAAAATCGGCAATCTCGTCGAACACATCGAAATAGCGAAACACCGGGCCGAACACGGCATCGACCAGCGAGAAGCTTGCACCGTCAAACCAGGGCGAAGCCGCAACGCGCGCTTCAAGCCGCGCAAAGCGCTGCTCGAGTTGCGACGCTTTTGTCTTGAAAGTCGCCTCATCCGGCGCCGAGTAGAGGCCCGCGATATCGTTGAGCACCGTCGATCCGAATTCGATCCAGCCGCGATGCTCCGCGCGCTTCAGGGGATCGGCGGGATGCAGCGGTTTTGTCTGCGTCTCCTCCAGATACTCGAGGATCACCGCCGACTCGAAAATCGCGGCGTCTCCGACCTGCAGCACCGGCGTCTTGCCAAGCGGCGAGATCGCCAGAAACCAGTCCGGCTTGTTGGCAAGATCGATATCGATCCGCTCGAACGAAACGCCCTTCTCGGTCAGCGCGATCACGGCGCGCTGCACGTACGGACAAAGCTTGTGGCTGACCAGTTTCAGATGCGCGGTCATCGCAGGTCTCGCAGGTTTCATGCAGTTGCATTTATTTACATGCAAATGCATCAACCCGTCAAGATCACGGCCGCGAAATCACCCCGCCGGTCATGGGGAACGGTACGCCGGTGGTAGCGGGATAGCTCAACGGCAGACCCTTCAGCCCCCGCGCCGCCAAAAACCCAAACGCTTGCGCCTCGATGGCGTCGGCCGACCAGCCGAGCGTGTCGGCGGCCTCAACACTTGCCGGTTCGAGCCGCTCGCGCAGCATCCGTAGTATGGTCAGGTTGCGGGCGCCGCCGCCGGCGACGATCCAGCTCTTCGGCTCCTTCGGCAACAGCGGCACGATCCGCGCGATGGCTTCCGCGGTGAACGCGGTCAGCGTCGCCGCGCCATCGGCCGGAGACATCCCGCGCACCTTCAGCGAGGCAAAATCGTTGCGGTCGAGCGATTTCGGCGGTAGCAACGCAAAGAACGGATGCTTCAGCGCCCGCATCACCCACCCCACGTCCACCACGCCTTGGGCTGCCGTCCGGCCCTCGGTATCGAACGGCTGGCCCAAATAGCGGAACATGTGATCGTCGAGCAGCGCGTTGCCAGGCCCGGTATCGCAGGCGATCAGGATATCGGGGCCGTCGATGTAGGTGACATTGGAGACGCCGCCTATGTTAACCACGACGATCGGGCCTTCACGCTCCAGCGACTGCGCCAGCGCGCGGTGATAGACCGGCACCAGCGGCGCGCCCTGCCCACCCGCGTCGACATCGGCCGCGCGGAAATCATGCATGACCGGGACATGGATCAGTTTCGCAAGCGCCGGGCCATCGCCGATCTGCACGGTCATCTTTTGCGCCGGCCGGTGCAGCACCGTCTGGCCGTGGAACCCGACGATATCGACGTTTTCGCAGCTGATGTGGTTGTGCGCGGTGAAGGTGGCGACGGCTTCGGCATGCGCCAGCGTGACCGCGCGCTCAGCCTCGCGCAGCCCGCCCGGCCGCGCCTCGCGATTCGACAGGTTGACGGCTTCCATCAGGGCCTGGCGCAACAGGCCGCGCTCTTGTTCGGTATAGGGCCGGTAGCCCGAGGGGCCGAACGCCCTGACCTGCCTGCCGTCGGTTTCGATCAAGGCGACGTCGACCCCGTCGAGAGAGGTGCCGCTCATCAGGCCGATCGCCGTTAACATTATCGCCATGGTGCCTTCGCGACGTCCCTGCCGCCCTGCCCTTGACGCCCGCTTGTATCAAATAAGCACATCTTATAATGCCACACCGCGCGCCCGCGCGGCAGCCTATTCCGCTATGGTTCTCCGAATCCCTAAAGATAGCGTGAAATAAGAATGATCAGAGTCGCACACAAATGACAGCTTTTAAATCCGATTTTCTCAATGTACTGCAGGAACGCGGCTTCATCCACCAGTGTTCCGATTTCGAGGGCCTCGACGCGCTCGCCGCGAAAGGCCAGGCCACCGCCTATGTCGGGTATGACTGCACCGCACCCTCGCTGCATATCGGCAACTTCCTCACCATGATGATGCTGTACTGGCTGCAGCAGAGCGGCAACAAGCCGATCACGCTGATGGGCGGCGGCACCACCATGGTCGGCGATCCCTCCGGCAAGGACGAGACGCGCGCGTTGCGTTCAGTCGAGGAGATCGAGGCCAACAAAGCGAGCATCCGCGGCGTGTTCGCCAAGGTGCTGCGCTATGGCTCGGGCGCCAGCGACGCGGCCATGCTGGACAATGCCGAGTGGCTGACAAAGCTGAACTGGATCGAGATGCTGCGCGACATCGGCCGGCATTTCTCGGTCAATCGCATGCTGACCATGGACTCGGTGCGGCTCCGTCTCGAACGCGAGCAGGAGATGAGTTTCATCGAGTTCAACTACATGGTCTGCCAGGCCTATGATTTCGTCGAACTGTCGCGGCGCGTCGGCTGCCGGTTGCAGATGGGCGGGTCGGACCAGTGGGGCAACATCGTCAACGGCGTCGACCTCGGCCGCCGCATGGGAACGCCGCAATTATTCGCGCTGACGACGCCGCTGCTCACGACCGCGTCGGGCGAGAAGATGGGCAAGACCGCCAGCGGCGCGGTCTGGCTCAACGCGGA
>DATBYN010000093.1:0-2820 GCA_036513695.1 Bradyrhizobium sp.
GACGGAGGTGATCGCAAAAGATCGTGCCGCGCGGCAGGCGTGGCTGGAAGCGCGGGACTATCGGGTGATCAACATGCAGGTCGCGGATGTCGAGCGCGATCTGGCTAGGGAATTGGAGCGACTGGAATCTAGCCTTCAGACATAGTAGCAAAGGCGCTCTTCGCGCCGTGCCCACCGTCTATCCCGATCATTATCCGGAAATGGTGGGCACGTGGAGCCTGTCATCGGGCGGCGCTTCGCGCCGACCCGTTGGCTTTGCCCACCCTACGATCTCACACCGCCACGAGTTGCTCGGCCGCGCTGCTGGCGCGCTTTGGCTTTTTCACCTTTGATGGTCCGAACAGGTTGCCCGCCGCGAGCCCCGCCGTATCCGCCACGCACGGGTCACGCGACACCATGGCGGCGACGATGGCGCCGTCGATCAGAAGTGCAAGCTGATGGGCGAGGACCTCCGGTTCTGCGGCGCCCATTTCGCCGGCGAGTTTTTCAATGTGGGCGAGAACGACCTTCTTGTGCCGCAACGCGATGTTGCGGAACTGCTTCTGGTCCTTGTCGTGCTCGGCCACCGCATTGATGAACGGGCAGCCGTAAAAACGTTCCTCGCCGAACCACTTCTTCAGCGCGGGAAAGATCCGCGCCAGTTTGGTCTGTGGATCGCCGCCGCCGGCTTCGATGGCGCCGATGAACCATTCGCGCCACTGCTTGCCTTCGCTCTCGAGCACCGCATGCACCAGATTGGTCTTCGAGCCGAACAATTTGTAGAGCGTGGTCTTCGCGGTGCCGGCCTCGTCGATGATGGCGTCGATGCCGGTGGCGTTGATGCCGTTCTTGCAGAACAGATGCGTCGCCGCGTTGAGCAGGCGCCCGCGCGCGGATTCCTCATCGCCGGCGGGGTGTGCCGCCGCGGTCGATTTCTTCTTCGAAGCTGATTTGCCCATGTGCTGCAGTTAATCGGACCGTAGCGAAATCATCAAGTCGCATCTTCATCTGCCCAAAATAATCGCTCCAAGGCGGCAATTGCACCGCGATTGAGCAAAGCGCGGCTGGTCAATCCGAAGGCAGCGCGGGCTAACGGACTGCAACACCTCGCATTTCGATTTGCGCGGTTTCTGGCACGCTTCATGCAGGAAACAGACCGTTCGGTATCCTACCCCCTAGGGAGAAAACAGATGACCGCGGTCGCTCAAAAAACAGTGCTTACAGGCTGCCTCGCCCCGATCGACAGACAAGGGCTGGAGCAGCTTATCGCGAACGGCAAGGCCAACCCGAAGGTCATCAAGACCTTGAAATGCAAGACGGTCGCCGAAGGCAAGTTTCGCCACGCCAACTACATTCGCAACCTGCCGCCCTACATCGTCGACGAGCCGCCGGGGCTTTTGGGCGACGACACCGCGCCCAATCCGTCGGAAGCCTCGCTGGCCGCGCTAGGCTCGTGCCTTGCGGTCGGGCTGCACGCTAACGCCGTGCATCGCGGCTGGACCGTCAACAAGCTCGAGCTTCAGCTCGAGGGCGACCTCAACATCACCGCCGTCTGGGGCACCGGCGACGTCAGCGAAAAGCCGGTCGGCTTTACCGATGTGCGGGTCAAGGTCGACATGGAGTGCGAGGGCGTCCCGCAAAGCGAAATCGATGCGCTGGTGACCCACGTGAAACAATGGTCGCCGGTCGCCAACACGTTTACGCGGCCGGTGAATCTCGAGGTCAGCGCTTAAGAAGCCGCGGGGGGATCGCCGCTGCGACCCGCCCTTTCGATCGTCCTTTGCAAAACGCTCGGAGCATCTGATGAACCCAGTGGCCGCATCGCGTCTTACGGTCGTCGAAGAAGACGATCTTCCGCCGCCATCGACCGTCGATGCGGTCGCTTCGATCGCGCGTCGGGAGCTGGCGCCGCTTGCCGCCGACATCGACAGCGGTGCTCTCTATCCGGCCGAGGTGCTGCGGCGCCTCGGCGATGCCGGAGCCTGGGGTAGCCATCTGACCAGGAATGGCGCGGCTGATCTCCGCTGCGCCATTCAATCGATGGCCGCGATTGGCGAGGTTTGCGGCGCCACCGCCTTCATGGCTTGGTGCCAGGATACGCTCGCCTGGTACGTCACCAATTCAAGCAATCCGGCGCTGGTCGCCCGATTCGAAGCCGGCGTGAGAAGCGGGAAGATTCTCGGCGGGACTGGTTTGTCCAATCCGATGAAGACCTTCTTCGGCATTGAGAAATTGAAATTGAAGGGCCGCAGGGTCGAGGGCGGCTACGTCGTGCGCGGCGCGCTGCCCTGGGTGTCCAATCTCGGGGACGATCATTTTTTCGGCACGATCTTTGAGATCGAGAACAAGCCCGGCGAGATCGTGATGTTTCTCGCCGATTGTTCGGACCCTGCGATCACGCTGCAGCCCTGCAAGCCGTTCCTCGCCATGGACGGCACCGGTACCTATGGTGTGCAGTTCCGCGATGTCTTCGTGCCCAACGATCTCATCCTGGCGGAAACCGCCGGCCCGTTTGTCAAGAAAATCCGTGCGGGTTTTATCTTGCTGCAGGCCGGGATGGCGCTCGGTTTGATCAGGGATTGCGTCGCGATCATGGATGAAGTGGCAGCGCCGCTCGGCCACATCAATCGCTATCTTCCGCAACAACCGGCTGACTTCCGTCAACTTTATTCCGAACTTGAATCGGAGACGATGGAACTCGCGCGCGACCCGTTCAACGCCAGCGATGATTACTGGCGCAGCGTCGTCGCGCTTAGGCTCAAGGCCGGCGATGCCAGCGTCGCCGCCGCGCATGCGGCGATGCTTCACTGCGGGGCACGCGGCTATCTCAAGAGCCATCGC
>DATBYN010000094.1:0-2274 GCA_036513695.1 Bradyrhizobium sp.
CAGGATGTCGCCGCGCACGGTCTTGGCGTGGGTGCCGGCACGATCGAAGAAATAGGCGGTGACGCCGCCTTCGTCCTGGCTGAAGGCGCCGAGCCTGCAGCCGGTGTGGATCGCATCCCGCCCGAGCCGCTCCTCGACGGCGCGGTGGATCACGCTCTGCAGCCGGCCGCGATGGATGGAGAATTGCGGCACATCATGGCCGGCATCGATGCCGCGGGATTCCTTCCACACTTCCTGGCCGTGGCGATTGAGATAATAGAGCACGTCGGTGCGGATCGCGACGTCGTCGAGCTTTTGCAGCAGGCCGAGGCCGGCGAGCTCCCGGATCGCATGCGGCAGCGTGTTGATGCCGACGCCGAGCTCGCGGATGGTGTCCGACTGCTCGAACAATTCGCAGCCGATGCCGCGGGCGCGCAACATCAGCGCCGTGGTAAGGCCCCCGATACCACCCCCGACGATAATCGCCTTCATCGCGCTACTCCACTCACGACCAAAACGCTACGCGAAGGCCTAAGCTCGCACGAGCAGTCACTCCGCCGCAAGCGGCTTTGTCGCTTCCGCTTTCAGCTCGGCCCGGGTTTTCGGCTTAGCCTTAATTTTCAGGTCGTCGAAATCCTGCCGGTCGCGCACGCTGTTGCGGAAGATCTGCTCCTTGCCCGGCAGATATTGCGGCGGGCAGAACACGCCGTCCGCGCCATACCAGGCTGCTGCTTTCAGCGTGAAGGATGGATCGACCAGATGCGGGCGGCCGAGCGCGACCAGATCGGCGCGGCCGGCGGCAAGGATGGTATTGACCTGGTCGGCGGTGGTGATGTTGCCAACGCACATGGTGGCGACGCGGGCTTCGTTGCGGACCTGATCGGAGAACGGCGTCTGAAACATCCGGCCATAAATCGGCTGGGCGTCGCGCACGGTCTGTCCGGTCGAGACATCGACCAGATCGACGCCGGCCTCAGCAAAGGCGCGCGCGATATCGACCGCATCGTCCCCGGTGATGCCGCCCTCGGCCCAGTCGGTGGCGGAGATGCGAACCGACATCGGCTTATGCGACGGCCAGGCCGAGCGCATCGCCTCGAACACTTCCAGCGGAAAGCGCAGGCGGTTCTCGAGCGAGCCGCCATAGGCGTCGGTGCGCTGGTTGGTCAGCGGCGAAATGAAACTGGCGAGCAGATAACCGTGGGCGCAATGCAGCTCCAGCATATCAAAACCGCAACGCTCGCCGCGCTCGACGGATGCGACGAACGCCGTTTTGACCGCGTCCATCGCGGCACGGCCCATCTCGCGCGGCACCTGGCTATCCGGGAAATAGGGGATCGGCGAGGCCGATATGACGTCCCAGCCGCCCTCCTCCAGCGGACGATCCATGCCGTCCCACATCAGCTTGGTGGCGCCCTTGCGGCCGGCATGGCCGAGTTGCAGCGCAATTTTCGCGACCGAATTGGCATGGACGAAGTCGACGATGCGCCGCCACGCGGCCTCCTGCTCATCATTCCACAGGCCCGCGCAACCGGGCGTGATGCGGGCATCGCGGCCGACGCAGGTCATTTCGGTAAAAATCAGGCCGGCGCCGCCGATGGCGCGCGATCCGTAATGCACCAGATGAAAATCGCCCGGCAGGCCTTCGTTGGCCGAATACATGCACATCGGCGACACCACCGCGCGATTAGCAAGTTCCATCTCGCGCAGTTTCATTGGCTGGAACATCGGTGCCACCGGTTTTGCGATATCGACGTCGAGACCTTTGGCACGAACCTGTTTTGCGAAAGCCTTGTCGACTTCGGCGACGAAGTCGGGCGCGCGAAGCGTGAGATTGTCGTAGGTGATCGCTTTCGCCCGGGTCATGACGCCGAACGCGAACTGCACGGGATCGAAATCCCAGAAGCGGTCGACATGCTCGAACCAGACCAGCGACACGTCGGCGGCATGCTGGGTCTTCTCGACCTCCTCGCGGCGGCCCTCTTCGTATTGCTGCAAGGCCGTCTCGACCGTCGGCGCGTGATGCATGGCGTCCGCCAATGCGATCGCGTCTTCCATTGCGAGCTTGGTGCCGGAGCCGATCGAGAAATGCGCGGTCGCCTTGGCATCGCCAAGCAGCACCATGTTGTCCTTGACCCAGCGCTTGCTGCGGATCATCGGGAAATTCCGCCACATCGAGCGGTTGGTGAGCAGCGGATGCCCGCCCAGGAACCAGCCGAAAATCTGCGCCATCCGATCGGCGGATTGTTTTTCGGTCAGACCCTCAAGTCCGGCGCGCTTAAAGGTTGCGGGATCGGT
>DATBYN010000095.1:0-2380 GCA_036513695.1 Bradyrhizobium sp.
CGGATTTGCCATAAAGCAACGTGAAGCAAATCACCGCATCGCTGGCGCTTTCCAATGAAAGCCGCGCCCAACTCCTCAGTATGCTCGAAACGCTCGCTATCGGCAGCGCCGGCGGCTTGCTGTTTGTTTGGGCAAACCTTCCAGGCGGGTTGATTTCCGGTGCCATGATCGCGGTTGGCGCCGCCGCGCTGGCCGGACGGCCGCTCAGCGTACCTGCGCACATCACCCAGACCGTGTTGGTGCTGTTGGGAATTTCGATCGGCTCGGTGGTGTCGCGGCAGCTGATCCAGCATATGGGCGCCTATCCGCTGACCATCGGTCTGTTGGCACTGGCAACGTTCTGCTCGATGTTCGGCTCCAGCCTCTATCTGCAACGCGTGCACGGCTGGGACCGCACGTCGGCGTTTCTGGCCGGAAGTCCCGGCGCGCTGTCGCAGATCACCATCCTCGCGGTGGAACGAGGCGCCGATCTGCCGGCGATCGCCGTGGTGCAGACCATGCGCGTCATCATCCTCACCGCCGCGCTTCCGCTGGTGCTGGCGATGACCGGGATAGCGCCGTCGGCGCCGCCGACCGGCATCACGGCGGTCGCTTCGCCGCTCGAGCTTCTTGAATTGCTCGCAGCCTCGCTGGCGCTGGCGCTGATCCTGCGGCTTATAAAATTTCCGGCGAGTTGGATGTTCGGCGCGATGATCGCTTCCAGCGTGCTGCATGGCGCAGGATGGGTCGAAGGCGGTCTGCCGTCATGGGTTCGCGGCGTGGCGCTGGTCGGGGTCGGCTCGCTGATCGGCAGCCGCTTTGCGCGGATGAAGGCAAGAGTCCTGCTCGGGCATATCCATGCGGCGCTGGGCTCGTTCGCCATCGCCATCATCATCTCCGGGATTTTTGTCGCGGTGATCGTGCTGACCACCCATGTGCGGTTTTCCGACGTCGTCGTCGCGTTCGCGCCGGGGGCGATGGACGCCATGCTGGCGCTGGCGCTGACCTTGCATATCGATCCGATCTTCGTCGGCGCGCATCATCTGTCGCGTTTTGTCTTTGTCACCATCGCGACCCCTGGCATCGTCCATCTGTTCGGACGGCCGCAGGAGGATGTCGACGATTAGAGCGCGATGACTTTTCTTCGAATCGTCATCACGGACGCGACGCCAGTATTCTTATATCTCACTTACAACGTGATGGGTGAACCATGCTCGCGTTCCTATGCCGCGATGGGCATTTCCTGGCGATGGGGGATACTCACACGGCAAGGAATTTGAGCCATGACGAAAAATCTCGCTTTGGCCGCATCGATCATGATGCTGGCTACGATCTCAGGACAGGCGCTGGCGGGCACGGCCGCACCGAAAGCCTCCTACTGGCCCGAAACAACCGCCCCCTCAGGCCGGCAGATGGCAAAAGCCTTCAATGCGTTCGAGCCGGCGATGGCGACGCAGACGGCTGCGCCCAATACGCACCGTTATCATGGCGGACCGAAATATAACGATTGACGTCTTGAGTTCTCGACATGGCTCTCGCCAGTCGTGAGGGTCATGTCACTTCCGCACCGAACGCGCGACGCCCCATGCCGCGATCACGGCCATCGAGAGCGAGATCAGCACGTTGTAGCCGGCGAGCGAGATGCCGAGAAAGCGCCACTGCACCTCGTCGCAGCGGATCACTTTGACGGTGTCGAGGCGCTCCAACAGGGTGCCGGCGCTGCCGAGATTGCCGATTGGGCCGGTGCATTCCGTCGGCCCCTGCCAAAAACCCCATTCGACGCCTGAGTGATAGGTGCCGAGCCCGGCATTGGCCAGCGCCGCGAGCGCGATAATGGCAAGGCCTGCCAGCAGCACCGCACGCGGCGTACCCCGCGCCGATCCGAGCGCCACAAGTGCCGAAAGCGGGATGATCGCATAATAGGCGTAGCGCTGCTCCAGGCAGAGCGGACAGGGCACGATGTCCAGCACCAGCTGAAAGAACCACGCGCCCGCAATCGTCGCGGCCGCGATCACTAGGGTCGCAAGCGCTGCCGTCAGCACGGGGGTGGCCTCGCCGCGCCGAAGCGTAGGGACTTCGGTGGTATCGGACGTCACATTCGCCTCCCTGGGGCCGAGGATACGCCAAAAGCTGCCGGACCGGTTCTTGCGAAAGGCCATGCCCAAGCCATAGGCCGGTCCGCAAGCGTCCTAGCCGCCGCGGCCGCCACTGTCGAGGCGGGGCGCAATCACTTCGCCGCGGGTTGACCCGGCTCGGCCGCCCGCTATATTCCGCCGGCTTCGTGACCTCGGGCTTTCCGGCTTTAGGGTGCGAAATGCCCCTGTGGCGGAACTGGTAGACGCGCTCGACTCAAAATCGAGTTCCGCAAGGAGTGCTGGTTCGATTCCGGCCAGGGGCACCA
>DATBYN010000096.1:0-7929 GCA_036513695.1 Bradyrhizobium sp.
GGTTAGACTGGGATAGTTTCATCGTCGTCCTATGGTGTTGCGGCCGCTCGCCGCATACACAGTGTTCCCTAGGAAGTCCGCAAAATCCTCTGATCCTTGAGACTGGATACCCCAATGTTCGTTTCCTTTTTCCCGCGACCCAAACTGTTCTTCCTGTCGGCGATCGCCTGGACGGCGCTCGCGATGGCGTTCTGGTATGGCTATGCCAGCGATCTCATTGGGTCGTCGGCGCCTGGAGGCATCGGCGTCGAGATTTTCTGGTCGGCGCGCTCGCTCTGGTTCGACCTCTATTTTGCGCTTAGCGTCGTCATCTTCGCCGCCGCCTGGATGGTGTTCGCGCCGCATCGCTGGGCGCTGTGGTCCATTTTCGGTTCCGCGCTGATCCTGTTCACCTCCTACTTTCAGGTCCAGGTTAGCGTCGCCATCAACACCTGGTACGGGCCGTTCTACGATCTGGTGCAGGCGGCGCTTTCGAAATCGAAGCCGGTCACAGTCGAACAGTTTTACAGCGAATTGTCGACCTTTGCCGGCATCGCTCTGGTCGCCGTCGTGGTCGGCGTGATGACGCGGTTCTTCGTCAGCCACTACATCTTCCGCTGGCGCACCGCGATGAACGACTTCTACATCGCCAATTGGTCGCAGCTGCGCACCATCGAGGGCGCCTCGCAGCGCGTGCAGGAAGACACCATGCGGTTTGCGACCACGATGGAAGGTCTCGGCGTCAATCTGATCAGTGCGGTGCTGACGCTGCTCGCCTTCCTGCCGGTGCTCTTGAAACTGTCCAGCGTCGTCACGGAGCTGCCGCTGATCGGATCGGTCCCCTATCCTTTGGTGTTCGCCGCGGTGATCTGGTCGGTGTTCGGGACCGGCGCGCTGGCGCTGATCGGCATCCGCCTGCCCGGAATCGAGTTCTTCAACCAGCGGGTCGAAGCGGCCTATCGCAAGGAGCTCGTGCTCGGCGAAGACAATCCGGCGCGCGCCGATCCACCGACCGTGAACGAATTGTTCGGCGCCATCCGCCGCAACTATTTTCGGCTCTATCTGAACTTCATGTACTTCAATATCGGCCGCATCGTGTATTTGCAGACCGACGTCATCTTCCCCTACATTCTGCTCGGGCCAACGATTATTGCCGGCAAGATCACGCTCGGTTCGATGAACCAGATCCTGAACGCGTTCACGCAGGTGCGAACCTCGTTTCAATATCTCGTCAACTCGTGGAGCACGATCGTGGAGCTGATTTCGATCTATCAGCGATTGCGGGGTTTCGAGGCCAAGATCGTCGGCGCGCCGCTGCCTTCGATCGAGACCCGGGCGGAGCCAAGGTCGTTGTGAGACTTGTGTGGGTGCTCCGCACCGTCAAATCAACTAAGACCGTCATCACCGGCTTGACCCGGTGATCCACCCTACACTCGTCGTCCCGGCGAACGCCGGGACCCATAACCACCGATTGCAGTAATCGACGGGATCGCGGCCCCAGCATGGCACAACAAACGGCATTCGTGGTTATGGGTCCCGGCTCAAGGCCGGGACGACGCAAGAAATTGTCCTCCGATTTAATTTTCAAACAGCCAAGACATTGCCCGTCGGGCAAAATCAGCCGTCGACATCCCGCTACTTGCCGCTGACGAATTGCTCCCATCGCTGCTGCTGCGACTTCTGCAGACTTTTTCTTTCTTCGTCCAGATCGGCGACACGCTTGGTGGCAACCGTCATGGCATGCGCCGCGACATTGTAACGGTCCACGGCGCGCTGCAACGGGAATATGAATTCACCATTGACGACCTTGTAGGTACCGAACTCCGCGGCCAGCACCGCTACATAGCTTTCATACGCGCGATAGAAATCGGCGCGCGCCGACAGCATTTTGGAAATGAAAGCCGAAACTTCCGCGTGCCGCTTGTCGAGGCCGTCCAAGAACCTGCTGACGGTATCTTTTTCCAGATGTAGTGATAGCGCGTACTTCTCCACATTGTCGTACTCGGTTTTGAGGAGTGCTGCGTAGCGCGGCATGAATGCCGTCGCGTTGGCTTGTGCCGTTTTCAAATTGCGGCGAAGCGCCTCGAGGTCGCTCCGGCTCGCCACGCCCAGATTGATGTCTCTTGGAATCGCCGGCTGCTCGATTTCATTGGTCAATTTTTCAAAAGCGGCGTTGGTTTCATCCGCGGCCTTGGTTGCCATGGCTATCAGTTGCAGGGATTTGTTCGACGGATGCTGCTTGAGCGCCTCATCGATTTGCTTGGCATCGGTGATGCCTTGCAACGTCGACTGACTTTCGCGAGCGGCGATGCTCTCCTGCTGCTTGCTCAATTTGGCCAGAAAATAGACCCCAACCGAAGAAGCAACCATAAAAACGAATAACAACAAGAAGGCCATTCGTACGCGCGTGTTCGGAGTAGGACCTGAAGGCAATTCCATCGGTCCCCAATCAAGCTGCCTCTTCTCATCCTTTTTTTGTTCGGCCATGATCGCCAAAGTCTATGATTGGAGCATCCGATAGTCCATTGCGCGGAGGTGGTCGGCGTCGGCCGGAGCCGCATGCAGCGGCCCGGTGACCAGCCCCGTTCGGATGATGAAATTGTCCAGCGATGATGCTACGACAGCACACCTTCCAGGGTCTGATGTTTCCAGGACCCGATTTCCACCCGGTAACCGCATGCGAAACCTTTCAACGGCGCGATTTTTTCTTGGCATTTTTTCGGTGGCCATCCTGGGCGGACTGCAATCCGCATCAGCTCAACAGCTATTGCCGGCTCCAGGGAAGCCGGCCGCTGCGCCGTCGAGGGCGGTAACAGCGCCCGCCCCGCGCGCCGCCTCCTGCCACAATGGCGCAAGTTTTGATCGTTTCCTCGCCGATCTGAAGCAACAGGCGGTCGCGGCCGGCGTCTCGCAGCGCACGATCGCGGAAGCCTCGCCCTATCTCGTTTACGACCAGGGCATCGTCAACCGTGACCGCGGCCAGCGCGTGTTTGGGCAGGTGTTCACAGAATTCGCCGGCCGCATGGCCGCGCCCTTCCGGATGCAGCAGGGCCAGGCCCGGATCAAGACCTATGCGGCAGCGTTCGCGCGCGCCGAGAAGGAATATGGCGTGCCGCCGGCCGTGATATCAGCGTTCTGGGGGCTCGAGAGCGATTTTGGCGCCAACATGGGCAATCTGCCGACGCTGCGCTCGCTGGTGTCGCTGGCCTATGACTGCCGCCGCTCCGAGCGGTTTGTGGGCGAAACCATCGCCGCGCTAAAAATCATCGAGCGCGGCGATCTCACGCCTGAGGAGATGGTCGGCTCGTGGGCCGGCGAACTCGGCCAGACGCAGTTTCTGCCAACCCATTATTTCACCTATGCGGTGGATTACGACGGCGACGGACGCCGCGATCTGCTGCGCAGCCCAGCCGACGTGATCGGCTCGACCGCGAACTACATCGCTAACGGACTGAAATGGCGGCGCGGCGAACCTTGGCTGCAGGAAGTGCGGGTGCCGCCAAACCTGGCATCAGGTTTTCCTTGGGACCAGGCCGACCTGACGGTCCAGTTGCCGCGCTCAAAATGGGCGCAGCTCGGCGTGACCTATTCTGACGGGCGGGCATTGCCGAATGACGACCTGCCGGCTTCGCTGCTATTGCCGATGGGCCGCATGGGGCCGGCGTTTTTGGCCTATGCCAATTTCGCGGCCTATACCGAATGGAACAACTCGCTGATCTATTCGACCACCTCCGGCTATCTCGCGACCCGCATCGCGGGCGCAGCGGCGATGCATCGCCCATCAGCGCCGGTCGCGCAGCTGCCGTTCAACGAGCTTCGCGAGCTGCAGCAGCTTCTCGTGCGCGCGGGCTTCAATGTCGGCAAGGTCGACGGCGTGATGGGCCAGCAGAGCCGCAGCGCGGTGAAGGCGATGCAGATCAAATACGGCCTGCCTGCCGATTCCTGGCCCACCGCAGAACTCCTGGCGCGGATGCGTGGCGGCCCCCGCGCGCAGGCTGCCCCGCCGGAGGCGCAGGCGGTGCGGTAGGGCACGTGTCTTTCAATTGATACCAGCTTCGCGGATAGTCCCCCTCACCCCAACCCTCTCCCCGCGAAGTGCGGGGCGAGGGAGCAACAAAGAAAAGAGCATCCCATGTCCTTCTATGACGTCACCGTCCCCGCCTTCCTGCAGATTCTCGGCAGCCTTACCAGCATCCTCACCAAGGCCGAAGCGCACTGCAAGGCGAAGAACATTGCGCCCGAGGTGTTGCTCGGCGCGCGGCTCTATCCGGATATGCTGCCGCTCAGCAAGCAAATCCAGCTAGCGTCCGATTTCGCCGCCAAGGGTTGCGCGCGCCTCACCCACAGCGAGGTGCCGTCGACGCCCGACACCGAAAAAACCTTCGATGAACTGAAGGCGCGGCTCACCAAAACCATCGACTATGTAAAATCGTACAAGCCGGCGCAGTTCGAGGGCGCAGACCTGCGCGATGTTACTTTTCCGGTCGGCCCGAGCAACACCATGACGCTGAAGGGACAGCAGTTCCTCACCGGTTTTGCTTTCCCGAATTTCTACTTCCACGCCGCCATCGCCCACGGCATTTTGCGGCACAACGGCGTGGAGATCGGCAAGCGGGATTTTCTGGGGGTGAACTAGCGCTTCCCCACATGCTGAAGAAAAGGGCGTTCGCTATAGTGTGATCGCGCCGGGTCTTATAGATAAGCAACGGGCCGTCGCAGTGCCATTCGGCTGCGACGGGATCGGCTGGGAGATCACCTATACTGCGCTGTTTCTGATTTCGAATGAAAAATCCTACGTCGATGCACATCCGCTTTGCTTGATGCCAGCCTTGGCTTGTATCGTGGGGCTAGAATGCAGCCTGTGAATGGCTGGCGGGATTGCGGGCGGCGTTTGCAATGCACAATTCTGCTGTTACCCGCAATTTCTTGGACCCCAGAACATGAGCAACACGACAAAACTCTTCGAGCCTTTTAAGCTTGGCCCGATCACGCTGCCCAACCGCCTGGTGATGGCGCCCCTGACCCGCAACCGCGCGGTCGCAGGCATGGTGCCCAATCCCTTGGCGGTCGAATATTACGGGCAGCGCGCCTCCGCTGGCCTGTTGATCACCGAGGCGAGCCAGGTCTCGCAGCAGGGCCAGGGTTATCAGGACACCCCCGGCATCTACTCCAAGGAACAGGTCGCGGGCTGGCGCAAGGTGACGGACCGCGTGCATGCGCGCGACGGACGCATCTTCATCCAGCTCTGGCATGTCGGACGCATCTCCCATGTCGACCTGCAGCAGAACAACCAGGCGCCGGTCGCGCCTTCCGCGCTGCGCGCCAAGGGCAAGACGTTTGTCAACGGCACTTTTGCGGATGTATCGGAGCCGCGCGCGCTCACGCTGGAAGAGATTCCAGGCATTATCGAAGATTTCAAGCGCGGCGCGGCGAATGCGCTGGCGGCCGGCTTCGATGGCGTCGAGATCCACGGCGCCAACGGCTATCTGCTCGATCAATTTGCCAAAGACGGCGCCAACAAGCGCACCGATGCCTATGGCGGCTCGATCGAGAACCGCGCCAAATTGATGCTCGAAGTCGCCAAGGTGGTGACCGCCGAAGCCGGCGCCGAGCGGACCGGCATCCGCATTTCGCCGGTGACGCCGGCGAACGATATTTCGGACTCCAACCCGCAGCCGCTGTTCGACTACATCGTCGACGATCTCAATGCGCTGAAGCTGACCTATATCCACGTCATCGAGGGCGCGACCGGCGGTCCGCGCGACATCGCCCCGTTCGACTACGGCTCTTTGCGCAAGCGGTTCAAGGGCGCCTATATCGCCAATAACGGCTATGATTTCGAACTTGCGAGCAAGGTGCTCGCGGCCAGCGAGGCCGACCTGATCGCATTCGGGAAGCCGTTCATTGCCAACCCCGATCTGGTCGAGCGCCTAAAGCGCGGCGCGCCGCTCAATGCGCCCGACAAGGCGACGTTCTACGGCGGCGGCGCCAAGGGCTATACGGACTATCCGGCGCTGGACGAGGCGCTGGACGCGGCGCAGTAGGCGAAACTCGATGCGCTCCCTCGCCCCGCTCTTCGCGGGGAGAGGGTTGGGGTGAGGGGCTCTCTCGATAAACTCGGACTCGCGGAGAGCCCCCCTCACCCGGATCGCTACGCGACCTCTCCCCGCAGGCGGCAGGGCAATTGCATTTGACCCTGGTTTGGAGCGAGGCACGGAATCGGATCGGGAACGAAGCGGAATCGGATATCGAACATCTTCGCTGTTTTCTTCCAGATTTCCGAATTGTCCGGTCATATGCGATAGCCCTGCCGCAGGCGGGGCGAGGTGAGGACCGTCCTTGCAGGCCGCGCGCTATGTTCTAATCTCCCCGGCATGAGACAGCACACCGCCGAGGACATCGTCCGCCGCGCCACGGCCGCCTTCAATTCCGGCAAGCCTGAGGAGGCACTGAGCCTCTGCGAGCAGGGTCTCGCTCGCGAGCCAGGCGATCCCATGCTCCATCATCTGCTGGCCGCCGTATTGTTTTCCCAAGGCGCGATCGAGCCGGCCCGCGCGCATGTCGAAACCAGCCTGGAAAAACGGCCCGGCAACGCCGCCGCGCATCTTTTGGCTGCGCGCGTCGCCCGCGCGGCAAAGGATTTTGATGGCGCGCTGTCGCATCTGGATCGGGTGATCGCGATCGCGCCGCAGCGGGAGGTATTCATCGAGAAGGCGCGTACGCTCGACCAGACGGGTCTCAAGCCGCAGGCGCGCGAGGCGTGGCGGGCGATTTTGAAAATCGTTCCGGACAATCTGGAGGCCGCGGCGCGGCTCGGGCGGTTGGCGTGGGAGGATGGCGAGCACGCCGCCGCGGTGAATATCCTCGAGCGCGCGGCGACGGGGGCCGCGCCGGCATCGGTCTGGTTCGATCTCGGCCTCGCGCGCCAGGATTTGCGCGACTATGGCGGCGCGGCGAGCGCCTACCGCAAGGCGATCGAGCTAAAACCCGATCATGCCGAGGCCGCGCTCAATCTCGGCGTCGTGCTGCAGGAGATGGGCGACATGGACAACGCCATGCACGCCTATGCGCAAGCCTATCGGCTGCGTCCGCAAACTTTTGGCACCATCGCGATGGCGCTGACATCGGCGCCGCATGGGCGCTTGTGGCTGGATGAGGCCGCGCTGCGCCGCTCACTCGCATAGGGTCGGATTCAGCTTCGCTGAATTCGACCCGTCGCTTATTTTTTCTGAGCATGATCTTTTCCGAAAACCGGTGTCCACTTTTCGGGATCATGCTCTAATCGTCCACGTCGCGCGCGAAAGCGTTTGCGGTAGACACCGGGCGTTGCGAGCACCTCTGAAACGGTCTTTGTGTAGGCCGCCTTGTGCCGCTCATCAAAACTCTCGAAGACCAACTGTGGCGCCTCGCGCGGCACGGCAAAACACTGCGCCACCGGCGTGCCTTTTAGCAAGACGCCGGAAAAATCAGGCGCCGTCCAGATCGCAGGAAAATTGATGCCGCCATCGTAAAAACGATCGGCGTCGACGAGTCCCGAGATCAGACGAAACGGCAGGTCGTCGCGGTTCACAGGGTGGGTGGCAAACAACGACCAGCCGGGCTCGAGCTCGATGGTCCAAAAGCTGTTGAATTTTAGCGCCGCCTGGCCGTCGCGCGCGAACGGCGCATCCGGGAATTGCGACGGGACGTGAAAGCTCAGGGGCGCGCGGGGATGGCCCGATGTCGCGGGCTCCGGAATATTCCAGTCCCACGAAAACGCGCCGCGGTCGACGGTGATGTCGCAAGGCAGCAGGATCAACACGCCGTACGCCATTGCATCGATGAAGGGCGGGCATTGCTTGACGGTGCGGATTTCACGTGCGTGGATTTCGGAATGGGCTTTTGCGGGCATCGAGCGGAGCCAATCCGGCAGCGCGCTGCGCGCCGGCATCGGCCGCGGCAAATGATCCG
>DATBYN010000097.1:0-2513 GCA_036513695.1 Bradyrhizobium sp.
ACTCGGACTTCTTCAAGTTCTTCAGTGGTTCATCCGGCAAGCCGGCGACGGCTGAGGCGCCGAAGCCGTAAGGCGCCTTGGCCCAGACACGACAACAAGGCCGGGCGAAGTGCGCTTCGCCCGGCCTCAAAGTTAAGAAACAACAGCACAAGCGGGAGGTTCCGATCCGATGAGGTCCATAGCGTTCGCCGACTTCCTCATCGGTGTGGGCATTCTGTTTGTGCTTGAAGGATTGATGTTCGCGGCAAGCCCGGCCTGGATGCGCCGGGCCATGAAAAGCGCGCTCTCGACGCCGGACAATATTCTACGCGTCGTCGGCATCGGATCGGCGGTCGCCGGTCTGGTCCTGATCTGGGTGGTGCGGCGCTAGTTCCCGGCTGGTTTCAAGCCGCCGAAAGATGCTGCGGGATCAACGCCATCGTGAGTGGGCGGCGTCGGCTTTTTGCCGTAATAAAGGGCGCTTATGCGGACGAAAAGCTGAGCCGCATGCTTGCGCGGTGACCCCATTCGGGCGCACTGTGGGCTTCAGATTCCGCCCCATTTTGTGAGAAGAGAGAGCTGATATGACCGGTGCTAGCCCAGCCTTGAGTGATCGCCTGCGCCCTTTGCTGGCCGCGATCTGCCTTGGCGCCACGAGCGTGCTGGTGTCCCCGCCGGCATTGGCGCGAGGTCCTGACGGCATCGCCGACGTTGCCGAAAAGGTGATCGACGCGGTGGTCAACATCTCGACGTCGCAGACGGTGGAAGCCAAGGGCGGTGCGGCTGAGGGCAGGGGCGCGATGCCGCAATTGCCGCCGGGCTCGCCGTTCGAGGAATTCTTCGACGACTTCTTCAAGAACCGTCGCGGCGGTCCGGGCGGCAAGGGCAGCGACCTGCAGCCGCACAAGACCAATTCGCTCGGCTCGGGCTTCATCGTCGATACCGCAGGCATCGTCGTCACCAACAATCACGTCATCGCCGATGCCGACGAGATCAACGTCATCATGAATGACGGCAGCAAGATCAAGGCCGAGCTGGTCGGCGTCGACAAGAAGACCGATCTCGCCGTCCTGAAATTCAAGCCGCCGAAGCCGCTGACCGCGGTGAAGTTCGGCGATTCCGACAAGCTGCGTCTCGGCGAATGGGTGATCGCGATCGGCAATCCGTTCAGCCTCGGCGGCACCGTCACTGCCGGTATCGTCTCGGCGCGCAACCGCGACATCAATTCGGGCCCCTATGACAGCTACATCCAGACCGACGCCGCCATCAATCGCGGTAATTCCGGCGGTCCGCTGTTCAATCTCGATGGCGAAGTGATCGGCGTCAACACGCTGATCATCTCGCCCTCGGGCGGCTCGATCGGCATCGGCTTTGCGGTGCCCTCGAAGACGGTAGCGGGCGTGGTCGACCAACTCCGGCAGTTCGGCGAGCTTCGGCGCGGCTGGCTCGGCGTCCGCATCCAGCAGGTCACCGACGAGATCGGCGAAAGCCTCAACATCAAGCCCGCGCGGGGCGCCCTGATCGCCGGCGTCGAAGAAAAGGGTCCGGCCAAGCCCGCTGGCATCGAGCCCGGCGATGTCGTGGTGAAATTCGACGGCAAGGACATCAAGGAGCCGAAGGATCTGTCGCGCGTCGTCGCCGACACCGCGGTCGGCAAGGAGGTCGACGTCGTCATCATCCGCAAGGGCCAGGAGGAGACCCGCAAAGTCACGCTCGGCCGCCTCGAGGACACCGACAAGCCGGTGCAGACCGCGGCCAAGAGCAAGGACGAGCCCGCGGAGAAGCCGGTGACGCAAAAGGCGCTCGGCCTCGACCTCGCGACGCTGAGCAAGGATTTGCGCACGCGCTACAAGATCAAGGACAGCGTCAAGGGCGTGATCATCACCAATGTCGACGGCACTTCCGACGCCGCCGACAAGCGCCTCAGCCCCGGCGAGGTGATTGTCGAGGTGGCACAGGAAGCCGTAAGCAACGCCGCCGACGTCAAGAAGCGCGTCGACCAGCTCAAGAAGGACGGCAAGAAATCGGTGTTGCTGCTGGTATCGAACGCCGACGGCGAATTGCGGTTCGTGGCACTGAGCGTGCAGTAGCGCGTTATTCGTCGTTGCCGGGCTTGACCCGGCAACCCATCCCCTTCGCTAGACTCCTTTGAAGATTGATGGATGCCCGGGTCATAGGCGAGCGGAAGCGACGCCGTCCTTCGGACGGCTAAGCCCGGGCATGACGAGCAAACATATCGGACCTAAGCTCTCGTAATCAAACCGCAGGCCCGCCGCTCAGCATCCCCGCAATGCCGAGATCTTCGTCGAGCTCCGGCCAGTGAATTCCCATCGGCATCAATTCGAAGCGCCCGCGCGCCGCGGTACTGGCATCCCGCAGCCGCGGATACCACGCGAGGGGGGTAGCGATCCTGCGCCCATCCGCCAGCGTCACTACCAGCTCATTGGCAGTGAAGACGACCGAGACCGGCCTGATATCGCCGACATCAATTTCCAAAGTGCTCATGCCATTTGCTTTCAAGGACATCGCGGTGC
>DATBYN010000098.1:0-5765 GCA_036513695.1 Bradyrhizobium sp.
CCAAAAATGCAGCGTGCGTCAAGTCAATATGACGATCTCCCTCGCGTTCCTCGCACCGGACCTCGTCAGAGCCGCGGTCGCAGGTCGTTTGCCTCGCGGCATCGGTGTCGAGCGGCTCCGCGATGCTCCCGCGAAGTGGAGCCGACAGTTCGAAGCGCTCGGATTGAACCCGCAATAAGGCTCCGAAGCTGCTCGAAGGTCACATCTCAGCAGACGATTCCCGAGCGCCAGCCGGTCAGCTTCCGTCCCGAAATTCAGTCGCCGGGAACGGAATTTTTGGATGCAGAGACAGGAGGCCAAGAATCCACCCGAGCGAACATTATTGTCGGCAGAGACCGGGAACGTAGAAAATAGGCGGCAAGATCCCCGCAGAAACGGCCTCTTTTCGATCGACGACGGTTTCTACGGTTCGGGAAGACTGGATGGTGGGTGCACCAGGGCTCGAACCTGGGACCCGATGATTAAGAGTCATCCGCAAGCTGCTTTGATTCAACGCGTATTCCGACATGTTCATGATTCGAGCCGCATGGAGATCACTATGGAATTTTCCTTTGTCGGAATACAGGGACGTCGTGAAAGAGTGATCGGATCGAACCGCACAGTCGGGGGTTCGCAAATCTGCGATATTTCCTCCGATCGTCCGCCTAAACTCAGAAACCTGTCGAATGGTAGGTTCTAATCGGGGACATGCAACCACCGCTACCGACATTCGCCAATGTTAGCTATTTAACGGGTTCGCGCCTTGATCGTCCCTCTTGCTCTCCGAGGCAAAGTTCCAGATCCGAGGACTTACGTAATGTTCAATCGGATCAATAGGCTTACCTTGCTCCTCGAATATCGATAGCGCAAAACCTAGCACCTAGATTGTGCTCAGGCGGATGAAAAACACCAGGGTCATCTGCTGCGGGTGCGCTTCAACCAACACGTAGTGGTCCGGCGCTGGCGTTAGCAGGTCCGTTGTGCACAAAAGCCGGCATTCCCGAGAAGCCCGCTTTTTAGCGTTTCGTCCCCGTTGGATAGACGAGCGATTGATCGTCGATTTCCTGTACCGGGAGCGTGTTCACACCAGCCATGGTGTGCAGTTCTTGCAGCGGCGGCATCGCTGCGGTCGATAGAGCGATCGAAGGGGGTCGTGAACGCAGCAAGGAGGTTGCGACCAGAATCAGACCTACAGCCGCGACCGCAGAAATCACTACACGCATCATGGAACGCCTCCATTTCCCAGCCATGAATGTGTGTCGCGGGAACCGCGGCAAGGTTCACAGGCGCGACATTGCCGCGCTAGGGTCGCGCGCTCGACTCGGCGAATGCCACCGAGACCGGTTCCTGCACGACATTCTCAAGGATGACCGCGGCGCCGTAGGCAATAGCGGCGGCTACAAAACAGGCGGCGATGAAGGCACGCATCGCGTTTCTCCGCATCTTTGTGCCTTTCTAGCACGCTCCGGAACTGACGGCTTCGCGCCAGCGGACAAAAGACCGTGTTCAAGCCGGAAGGGCAAAGGCTTGGGTTTCGATCTCGATGAAAATTCGCCCAAGCAAGCCGACAGATCGGTAAAAGCTGGCCGGTTCGGCACCTTCGAGATCGACGAAGAAGCGCTCGATCCACGGTAGCAGATGCAGCTGGAAGAAATCACGATCGGCGCCGGCGGGGGCGGCGATGCCACCGCCGGCCAGCCCTGCCATGATCTCGCAAAGAAATGCGGCGTGATCCTCCGGTTCCGAGCGCTCCGGCATTTTTTCGATGCCGAGGTTTTGCAGAGTTTCGCGCAACCGCGCGAGCGGACGCCCGTAGAGCGAGCCGTTCAGATAGTGTGACGAATACGGCAACAGCTGGCTCTGACCGAGTCCGGCAAACAGGGCAAAATACTCTTGCGCGACATCCTCTGCGTTGGCACGCCTTGCCGCTTCGCCAAGCGCGGCATGCGCCAATCCGATCGGGCTGACATCGCCGCGCAGCCCGGCCAGGCGCGAGAGCAATCGGGAATCCGGACTGTGCGACAGCAACGTCGCCAACAGCGCGTATTCTTGCGCACGGGCGTGGTCGATCTCATCGACGAGACGCCTGGCAGAATCCTGAGCAGCTGAATCCAGCATGATCATCATACCCAATGCATAAACGGCGGCCCGCAATGGCGCGGACCGAAACTATCGCGGCAAAGCGCTGCCATGCCGGCGGCGATGGTGCAGCACATCGTATTCTTCAGCGACGCGATCACCCTCCGTGACCTCTCCTGCTTCAGGAGCGCCCGCTGCATCCGAAATCGCGGAGGCGGCGCAACACGCTTCGCCGGGCGTGGGCTCGGGATTGCTCACATGCGGCCGGTCGAGTTCTACCGATACCGACAATTCCGAAAGTGCCTCCGGTATATTTTCGAGCTTGCTTAGGACTTGCGTGACAACGACCGGCGCGCCGCCGGCCGACGGCAGCGGACCGAATCCAGGTATCCCGTTCGGATCGTTGAAGTCCCACTGGTTCTCAGCAATGCCGATGAAATCGCGAATAACGGGGTCGCTGACCCAGGCCCGGCGCAATGCAGCGCGCGTCAGTTCGGCCGGAACGCCGGATTGGAGGAACGCGCCGATATCGGTATCGGCGACAATCTGCTCAAGCGACGGCAGGCTTGCCGGGTCAAACGGCCGATCTGGCGCGCCCTCGGCCTGAGGCGGAGCCGCTGCTGTTTCGACGCTGCTTGATGCCGCTTTTTCACCAGCCGAATCCGAAGCGCGCTTCAACCGTGCCCAGCGCAGGATGAAATGGTCCGGCCCCTTCATCGCTCATTCCCTCGTCCGGCGGTCGGGTTTGACGGCGTCTGCTGGTCGCGTTGGCGCCTGACAAAAGGACGTTCGACATGATACCGGGCGACGAACCGCGCCACCACCTCGACGATGCCAGGTGGCATCGGTACGGCTTCGACCAGATTACTCCCGGCGTCCGTCAACGTCTCGCCTTCCGCAGGGTCTGCGGTGACGGTGAGCAGTTCATACGGAGGATCGGATGCAACGGGACGCATGGCGACCCACAGTGCGGGCGCGCCCGAAGCGAGATTCGTGCGATAATTTACGGTCTCGGTGCGGTGCAAATCGATCGCAGCCTCACCGACAAAGAACAAGGTCGCCTCTGCCGTTTCTTCCACTGCCGTCCACGGCTCCGCGGCGGCGATTCCGGCAAACGCCGCGACCGGCCGCCACAGAAAATCGGCCCACATGCTTTTGGCCTTGCGCCGCTCGACGAGGACCCCAACGGGAATGCGCTCAAGCGCTGTCGATCTCAATTGACCGCCTCCTCGAGCCATATCGGCAGGCCGGTTAAGAGATTTTGCGGCTTCAACCGCAACACTCCGTCGGACGCCATGGCCATCAGCAGATAGACCGGCTCGCCTCTGACCGTTTCGATCATATCGGCCGGGTTGCGGAAGACGAGACGAAACAGGCCGACCAGCCGGGCCCGCGTCGCATCGTCGAGGTCACCGCCATTCCAGATCGTATCGCCAATCCGCGTCGCCTCGGAACTCAATCCCACATACCATGACAACCCTGCGTTATGGAGTTCCGCTAAAGGCTCGACGGCGACCTCGATCGCAAGCAGGTGCCGGAGCCAGCGCCTGAGGGCCTCTCCAAGCGCGATCTGGCCGTGCCGGCCGGCTGTCAGATCCAGCGCCATGTCGAAGCGGTCGCTGCGCTGCCAATAGCTGCCAGCGGTTGCATCGTTGAGCATGTCGACGTCCAGGGTCGCCGGCAGTCCCAGCAATTCCACCAGCGGCGAACGGGGCTGCGAGGGAAGCAGCGCCTCCCTCTCCTCGTCGATCGCGGTGACCAAGCCTTCCTGCATCACGAGCCGCTGCGGACGAAAGAAGATCTCGGCGGCCCGCAGCACGAAAACATCGTCGCAATCGTCCAACAGGTTTCGCAGGATCACCTGCACCAATTGATCGATCAGGACGTGAGGGAATTTGATCTTGCGCCTGACAATTTCGAGATAGCCGGCTTCGAGCGTGCGGTGCTTCGCGAGATGATCGCGCCAAGCGATCATCATTTGCCAGTTCTCGCGCGCGTCCGCGTCAGCAATCGCGGCAAGCTGCGAGGCCGTGACGGGCGCCTTCGGATCGTTCAACAACGCAGCGTGCAGTTTGCGCTCCGCGCGGCAGGCCTCCGGCGGCGGCACCAGCTCCGGGCGCGCCAGATAGGCCTTCAGGAATTCGTCGGTGAGGAGCAAGTTGCCGCCAGCGTCGCGGTCGAGCAAATGGTGACCGCAGGAGAGCCAGAAATCGCGCGACGCGCTCACCTAGCGACTCCTTTGCTAAGCCCCGTAAGATCGAAATGCTCGACCGGCCCATCATCGTCACCAACGATCTCCAAAAACTCGAAAGCGCGTGCATGCCCGGCCCCGTGGCGCGGCCGCAAAGTGCGGAACACTTCGCGGATCGCTCCGTTCTCGTGGCTTCGGGTGACGGCAACGAGCACGCCCGGCGGGTGATCGCAGAGCGACATCGCAAAGTCTGTCTCTTCCCGGGCGGCAAACCGCGCGGCCGCAAGATCGGGCGCACCGAACCGCGCGACCAGATGGGCCGCGAGCATCTCCACCGCGTCGATGCGATCTTTCCGATCCGCTTCGACGACCTGCACCAGCGTCGACCGCCCAAGCGAAGCCAGTCCCAGAAAACCGGCACGGAAGGCGGTGCGCGCCTTGCCCTTAAGCTTGGCCGGATCGCAACGCGCAAAAGCGAAAGCGCCCGATACGGCCCACTCGCCAGGTTCGGCCGGCTTTGCAAAAACAAAGCTATCCGATGTATCGAGGCGGATGGTCCGCAGCAGCTTCACCTGTTGGGTCCTCCTGCGATCGGCTCGGGTTGATGGACCGCTGCGACAAGCGGCATTCCAGCTCACAACAAACTGGCTCCGGAATGCAACGGTATTCCAGCCGCTCCGGCATCGCGCTTTTGAACGCAATGAGTATATAGTCTATAGGGAACTCCGGCCAGTTGCCCCGGCGGCTGGCAAACGGCTTGAGCTACAAGAAATTGTGAGAGTGATGGCTGATCACACTAGACATCTTCTGATCTGTTCGTGTGATGACACGATGCCGCTTGACACCGACACAGTCCCCCGCGGCTGTCGTTGCGAAGCGACCACCGCGGCAAATCTATGCCGCGCCGAGCTCGATCGCTTTCGCGCAATTGCAGCGCAAGATACACCACTCACGGTCGCCTGCACGCAGGAAGCTCGTCTGTTTTCCGACGTTGCGGCAGAAAGTGGTCGTAAAACTCCGATCCAGTTTGCCAATATTCGGGAGTCGGCCGGGTGGTCCAGTGAAGCCGACCGAGCAGGCCCGAAAATGGCCGCACTGCTCGCGGCGGCGACGGAACCGATACCGGCTGTACCGTTCATCGAGCTCGAAAGCGCAGGCGTCATTTTGATTTGCGGCCGCGACGAGATGGCGGCCGAGGCCGCCAACCTGCTCAAGGATCATCTCGACGTCACCGTTCTGATTGAACCGCCCGCCGCGATCGTGCCGCCGCGAATATCCGAGTTTCCGGTAGCACGGGGAAAAGTCAGAAACGCCAAAGGCCATCTCGGCGCGTTCGAGGTCACAGTCGACGATTTCGCGCAAGCTTCGCCGTCCTCGCGCGGCGTATTGGCGTTCGGGCCATCGTGCAATGATGCACGCTCGATCTGCGATATCATTCTCGATCTGACGGGCGGGACAGCATTCTTCCCCGCTGCCGATTTGCGCGACGGCTATCTGCGCGCCGATCCTGGCAGCC
>DATBYN010000099.1:0-15391 GCA_036513695.1 Bradyrhizobium sp.
AACTCTCGCCGAAACAAATTCTGGCGCGCGAACTCGCCACCGGCGTGCCGATCATCTATCGGCTCAATGCGGATTCCACCGTGGCATCGAAACTCGATTTGGCGTGAAGCGGCTGAGATGATGGCTCAACCCATCCTACGAACTGCCGGCTGCGCGGTCTTAAGATTGGGGGTGACGTGAAGATCACGCTCGATCTCGCCAAACTTGTGGAGGAGGGAAAACTCTCCTCGGTCGAGGCGGAGCGACTGCGCCGTTTGGCCGCCAAAGACACCAGTTCGCTCGCAATTAACTTACTCGTTGGCTTCGGAGTCGTTGCCGTGAGCGCGGGAGCTTTGGCGCTGGTGCCGAGGCCCGAGACAGCGCTCATCCTTGGTGTCGTCGTATTTGCGGTCGGACTTGCACTCACGTTCCGGGGCAGTGAGCAATGGAGCCTGTTTGCACAAATTTGCCTTGTGGCTGGGGCCCTGATGTTTTCGGGCGCGGTGCTCGCCTTCGGCAAGGGCAGTTTGACCGCGATGTTGACCGTCAGCGCCGCGCTCGCGTTAGCCTCCATTATCGCACGGTCGAGCTTGCTTATGGTCGCGGCAGTGCTCGCGCTCGGTGCCTGTCTAGGTGCCCAGACGGGCTACTGGCACGCCACCTATATGCTCGCCATCTACGAGCCGCTTCTCACAATTGTACTTTTCAGTCTTCTCGCACTCGGGACATTTTATGCTTCGAAGCGGCTCTCGGCGGACTACGAGCGCCTGGCGCTGATCGCAGCGCGGACGTCCGTGTTCATGGTCAATTTTGGCTTCTGGATCGGATCGCTTTGGGGCGATCGGTTGGCATTGGTCCGCTCGCTGTTGCAAGGCGATCCGAATATTCTGACCAACTACTCCGTCAGTTCGCTGGTCATTCCACCTATGCCGTTTGTGATCGGCTGGGCGATTGCGCTGCTTGGGGCCGGCATCTGGGCTGTTTGGGCGAACAGGCGTTGGATGGTCAATATCACTGCGGTGTTTTTGGCCATCCATTTCTATACGCAATGGTTCGAAAGGCTTGGATTGGCGCCGATGTCAGTCTTGGTCGCCGGTCTCCTGATGCTCGCCTTCGCGCTGGGATTGTGGATGTTCAATGGGCGCTTCGCAACGTCGAATGATGACGCTTCTCGAAGCTGAAAACACGTTCGGCCAGCAGAATCGTAGAATCGTAGAATGCTAATGTATCCCGACCTGTCCGGCTTCCCAGCCGAGCATCGCCTGCTTGCGGGTGATGCCCCAGTGATAGCCGGTCAATTGGCCGCCTTTGCCGAGCGCGCGATGGCAGGGCACCACGAACGACAGCGGATTTTTCCCGACCGCGGCGCCGACGGCGCGTGAAGCCTTGGGGCTTTTGATCTTGGTCGCGATGTCCGAATAACAGACCGCGCGGCCCATCGGGATCTTTAACAGCGTCTCCCAGACACGGACCTCGAAGTCGGTGCCGATCAGCACCACGCGCAGCGGCTGATCCGGCCGCCACATTTTTGTGTCGAAGATGCGCTGCGCCAGCGCGGAGGTGCCGTCGCGATCCTCGACATAGGTCGCCCGCGGCCAGCGCCGCTGCATGTCGGCCAGCGCCGATTGCTCCTCGCCGGGATCGGCGAACGCAAGACCGGCGAGCCCGCGGCCGCTGGCGATCACGATCGCGGTGCCGAATGGGGACGGGTGGAAACCATAGCGCAGAGTCATGCCGGCGCCGCCGTTCTTCCATTCGCCGGGCGACATCGCCTCATGGGTCACGAACAAATCGTGCAGCCGCCCCGGGCCCGAAAGCCCGGAGTCGAGCGCCGCGTCGAGTACGCTGGCGGAATCGCGTAGCAACCCCTTGGCGTGATCGAGCGTTAGCGCCTGCATGAAGGCCTTTGGGGTCAGCCCGGCCCAGCGGCGAAACAGATGGTGCAACTCATCCGGCGTCACGCTGGCAGCATCCGCCATCGCTTCGATGGTCGGCTGCGTACGCCAGTGTTCCGAGATGAAGGCGATAGCGCGCCGCACCGAATCATAGTCACGGAGCGCTGCGCTTTGGGTGCCCGGCTTGGTCAGGCGGTGGTCATTTATGGCGAGGTTCATCATGGTCTAGATGTAGGACGGGCACTGCCTCCTCACCACCCGATTTCCGATAAGCCTCTCACGAAATCGGATTATAAGTCGGACCCCTGCGCGCGGCCTGCAGCGCTGCACTTAAGGCCTTGGCAAAACTTGCTTTTTCATCCGGTCCCAAAAAGTTCGCGATGGCGACATGGCGTCCTTTGGAGACCAGATAGAGCTTTTCGATGCCGAATTCGGCATGGGCTTTCCGGTCGAGCCGCACCCACAGCGGATTGAGCACGAATTCGACCACATGACCGCGGTGGCTGACCCGGCGCACCCGCAATTCAGACGGCGTCACCCGGATTTCCTCGGTCGCGTTGCCGCGGCGGAAATTGACCCTGAATGCCCAATAGACGGCAAGTACATCGAGGCCGAAAAGCCCGAACACCGGCCACGCGCCCATCAGCAGGAACGCCAGCCCCGCGGCGAAGCTGACAGTGCTGAGAAACCCCATCAGCACCAGAAACCCAGTTCGGTTCAGCGAACGATGCGGGGTGAGCAGCGCCGAAAACAATTCCGGCTGCGCGATCTCGGGATCAAAGTCGTTGCCTGCGGTCATCGTGGCTCAGTATACCCGGATCATGGCGAAAATCACCCGCAGACCTCTGCCCAAATCGAAGGCTCTATCCCCGAAGCGAGTCAAAAATTCCGGCAAGCCTGCCGCGGCCAAGCCTGCCGCAGCCAGGCCTGCGCGAGCGCGTGCGGTACCGAAAAAGGCAAAACCCTGGACGCCTGCCGAGATCCACGAGGCGTTCAGCCGCTTTCAAAAGGCCAATCCCGAGCCGAAGGGGGAACTCGAACATCTCAACCCCTATACGCTCCTGGTCGCAGTCGTTTTGTCCGCGCAGGCGACCGACGCGGGCGTCAACAAGGCGACACGTGCGCTGTTTGAGGTCGCTGACACGCCGCAAAAGATGCTCGCGCTCGGCGAGGAGAAGTTGCGCGACTACATCAGGACGATCGGGCTTTACCGCACAAAAGCAAAGAACGTGATCGCGCTGTCGGAAAAACTGATCGCCGAATTCGGCGGCGAGGTGCCGCGCACCCGAGCGGAGATCGAATCGCTGCCCGGCGCCGGCCGCAAAACCGCGAATGTCGTGCTCAACATGGCGTTCGGCGAAAGCACGCTGGCGGTGGACACCCACGTGTTTCGCGTCGCCAACCGTACCGGGCTGGCGCCAGGCAAAACGCCGCTCGAGGTGGAACTTGGCCTGATGCGCGTGATCCCGCCCGAGTTCATGCTGCACGCGCATCACTGGCTGATCCTGCACGGCCGCTACACGTGCCTGGCGCGAAAACCGCGCTGCGAGGTGTGCCTGATCAACGATCTCTGCCGCTGGCCGGAAAAGACGGTGTGAGGCATGATCGCCGTCATATCTTGGTCTGGCATGCGGGATATTGCTGCGGTTCTTCGGCGAGATAACAGTGATTTAGAAAAGGGGACATCCGTTGAGTCAGCAGGAGCCAGTTAGCCCGGCACCATCAGCCGTCCAGGCGACATCGACAGCATCCGCGTCATCAGCTGCTGCCGCGGCCGGCGCGACGGCCACGCCGCCAGTGCAGGCATTGCGCAGTTCCCTGGGCCGGCTCGCGCTGCCGTTGTTCGCCGCGCTGGCCGCGCTCGGATTTATCGCGCTGGCGACGCTGCGCTGGGATGAATGGGTCGGCAGCGCCGTGATCCAGACCACCAACGATGCGTATGTCAGGGCCGAGCTGACCCGGCTGAGCAGCCGGGTCGCGGGGGAGGTTCTTGCCGTTGCCGTGAAAGATTTTCAGCGCGTCAAGGCCGGCGATCTGCTGGTGCAGATCGATCCCGCCGATTACCAGGCCCAGGTCGCGCAAGCTGAGGCCGGCGTCGCTGGCGCTCAGGCCGCGCTCGACAATCTCGCCAATCAGGTCGAGCTGCAATACGCGACCATTGCGCAAGGCGAGGCGCAGCAGGTGTCGGCGCAGGCTCAGGAGGTCGAAGCCCGTCAGGAGCAGGAGCGGCAACAATCGCTGACACAGACCGAAGCCGGCACGCGGCAAAAGCTCGAACAGGCTACCGCCGGATACGCCCGCGCGCAGGCCGATGTTCGGGCCAGCCGCGCCTTGATCGCCGCGCAGCGCCACCAGCTTGAAGTGTTGTCCGGAACCAAGAAGCAGCGCGCGGCCGATATCGAGGCCGCCAAGGCGACGCTCGCCGCGGCCCGCCTGAAACTGGGCTACACCAAAATTGTCGCGCCCTTCGACGGCGTCGTCGGCGAGCGCCAGGTGCAGCCGGGCGACTACGTCAATATCGGCAGCAGCCTCATCAATGTGGTGCCGCTGCCGGACGTCTATGTCATCGCCAATTACAAGGAGACCCAGCTGACGCGGGTAAAACCCGGCCAGCCTGTCGACATGACCGTCGACAGTTTCCCAAACGAGCGGCTGCACGGCCGCGTCGAGCGGATCGCGCCTGCCTCTGGCTCGCAATTCGCGCTGCTGCCTCCGGACAATGCGACCGGCAATTTCACCAAGGTGGTGCAGCGTGTCCCGGTTCGGATCGCGCTCGACAAGGGCCAGCCGCTCTTGGAGCGCCTGCTGCCGGGAATGTCGATGGAAACCCGCATCCACACCGACGAGGCGAGCGCGGATGGCGCAAAGTAGCGACGCCGATCAAGCCGGCCAAGGGCCGCTCTCGCGTGGCGCCATCGGGCGTCAGCCGTTGTTTGCGGTCGGCGCCGTGCTGCTCGGCTCGTTTCTTGCCAATTTTGATAGCCGGCTGACCTCGGTCGGATTGCCGGATTTGCGCGGCGCTTTTTCGTTAGGATTCGATGAGGGCGCCTGGCTCTCGACGGCGGCGATCGGCTCGCAGATCTTCATCGCGCCGGCGGTGGCGTGGCTTGCGACCGCATTCGGGCTACGCCGGGTCTTGGGCATTCCGAGCCTCGTCTACGCCCTGATCTCGCTGGTGATCCCGTTCGTGCGCGACTATCCCGTGCTGATCGCGCTCTCTATCGTGCACGGCATGCTGCTGGGTACTTTCGTTCCCGCCACCCTGATGATCGTGTTCCGCAATTTGCCGATCAAATGGTGGTTGCCGGCGATTGCGGTTTATTCGATCCGGGTCGGATTCGCGCTCGATACCGGCACCTCGCTGGTCGGCTTCTACGTCGATCATTGGGGATGGCAGTGGCTGTACTGGCAGGGCGTCGTCATCGCGCCGCTGATGGGACTGATGGTCTATCTCGGCACGCCGCGAGAACCGGTCAACCGGGAGGTGATGCGGGATGCCGATTGGGGCGGCATGCTGCTGCTCGGCACCGGCGTTTCGATGGTTTACGCCGGCCTCGATCAGGGCAATCGCCTCGACTGGCTGGAATCCGGTACGGTGATGGCGTTGTTGATTGGAGGTGGCGTATTATGCGTCGCCTTTATCATCAACGAGATGCTGGTTCGCCGGCCATGGGCCCATGTCAACGTGCTGTTCTCGCGCAACGTCGGGCTCTCGCTGGTCGTGATCCTGCTCTACACGCTGACCAGCCTCTCCAATTCATCGCTGGTACCGAATTTTCTGAGCGTGGTGGCCCAGTTGCGGCCCGAACAGAGCGGCGTGCTGCTGGTGACCTATGGCGCGCTGCCGATGTTCGTGATGGTGCCGGTGTCGATCTTCCTGCTGCGGCATTTCGACCCGCGCTTGGTGGTGATCCTCGGCTTTTCGGCGTTTGCCGCCGCGAACCTGCTCGGCACGCAACTGACGCATGACTGGGCGCGAGGTGACTTCGTCGCGATCGTGCTGCTGCAATCGATCGGCCACGCTTTTACGCTGTTGCCCATCATCATCATGGCGGTGTCCAATTCCGATCCGACGCGAGCGACTGCGTTCGCTGCCTATATCCAGATCATGCGCCTCGGCGGTGCGGAAATTGGCGTGGCGCTGATGGGCACCTGGCTGCGGGTCCGCGAGCAGATCCATTCCAATTATCTCGGCCAGCATCTGGAGAACGGCCGCGACAATGTGGTGCGGATTCTCAAGCAATTCGCCGATCTCTTTGCGAGCCACGGTGCGGCCATCGCGCCGGCGCGCGCTGTTGGCTCGCTCTCGGCAATCGTGCAGCGGGAGGCGAACGTGCTGGCCTATATCGACGGCTTTTGGCTGACATTCTGGCTCGCGATTGCAGCCCTCGGCTTTGTCACGCTGATCACGAGGGCGCCGCCGGGGCCCTTCACGCCGGCGCCGTTCGGTGTCGCGCGGGGCCTGATGCGGCGGTTCAGGTGGTCGCGGACTTAAACCACAGGCACGCGCGTCTTGCGTCCCGGCTCGATCAGCTCCGGCCGCGGCCCGCTCAAGCGCTTGTGCATGTGGACCATGAACGCCATGCCGAACAGCGGCGTCGCCAAATTGACGATCGGGATCGAGACGAAGGCTGCGATGATCAGCCCCGCGGTGAAGATGATCGCGGCGTTTTCCTTGCGCATCGCCCTGGCTTCGGCGGGCGAGCGAAACCGCATCGCCGCGAGTTCGAAATATTGTCGCCCCTGCAGCCATGCGGTCGCGACGAAGAACGCGATAAAACCGGCGCCGGCGACGAACACGAAGGGCAGCGCGATCAGGTAGACCAGGATCGTCAATAGCGCGATCTTGATCCCTTCGGTCACGGCAAGCCCAAGCGGCAGCGCGACGCCGGGGCGTTCCGCCGGATAATATTCGCGTTCGACATGGTCGGCGACCTCGTCGACGAACACGCTCGCGACCAGCGAGGTGATTGCAGGCATCAGAAACACCGCGCCGAACACGACGCCGAGGCCGGCGGCAATCGAGACGATCCAAGTCAGAACGTTCAGCGGCGTGTGGAAGCCTGGGCCGAGCATCGCCTCGGCCCAGCCTTGGCCCGAGGTCGCAAACCAGCTCAACAGCCGCTGCAGGCCGACCGCCAGCACCGTGATCAGCACCAGCGCGAGCCCGATCGAACGCCAAAGAATAGAGCGCATCGGCGGCGAGATGATTTGCGAAAGCGCCTTGACGGCGGCGTCTATCATGGTGGTCTTGTCCTTAGCTGCGGCAACGCATTTGTCCTGACATGTCGTGGATATGGATCAGGATTGCAAGGCCGCCCGAAGGCTTGAGACTTTTGCCGTTACTTTTTCGACGGCCGCTTCCTTGACGGGGCCATATCCCCGTATCTCCATCGGCAGAGCTGCGATCTCAGCCAGCGGCCCGACAGTCTCCGCATGTAGAAGAGGCAGTAATTCCGTCAAGAGGGATTCGTACCATCCGATCAAGTTTCGTTCCACCCGGCGCTCGCGCGTGTAGCCGAAGATGTCCAACGGCGTTCCGCGCAACATCTTCAGATGTGCGAGCATTCGAAACGCGGGCTCGATCCAAGCTCCGAACTGCCGCTTCAATGGCCTGCCCCGTGCATCCTTGCCCGCCGGCAGTATGGGCGGCGCGAGATGATATTTTATCGCAAAATTGCCCTCGAACTCTTGCCGCAATTTTTCCTGAAATCCGGTCTGCGTGTGCAGGCGCGCGACCTCGTACTCGTCCTTATAGGCCATGAGTTTGAACAACGAGCGCGCCACGGCAATGGTGAGCGACTGCGAATCGGGTACCCGATCGCGTTCAGCGGCACCAATTCCGTTCACGAATTCTCGGTAGCGCTCGGCATATCGGCTGTCCTGATAGGAGGCGAGAAAATCCGCGCGGCGCGCAATGATCTGGTCCAGGGTCTCCTCCGTCGGCGCGTGCCCCAATAGCGACGCGATGAAGTTTTTGTCGGCGATCGCAAGGCGGCCACTCGCAAAAGCTTGGCTGTTCTGTTCGACGGCGACGCCATTCAGTTCGATTGCCCGCATCAAGGCCTCCCTCGAAAGGGGAACCAGGCCCTGCTGCCAGGCCGCGCCGAGCATGATCACGTTGGCAAACACGGTATCGCCGAACAGCGCCTCCGACATCCGGTTGGCATCAAAGCTCCGGATATTTTCGGGTCCAATGGCGCGCTCGATGCTTTGCAACCGCAGGGCTCCGTTGAGACTTGCGTCCCGGTTCCGCACAATGTCGCCGGTCGGCATCTCCGCCGTATTGATGACCGCGCGCATCTCCGGACGGTACGTCGCCATTGCCTTCGATGATGAGCTGACGACGATGTCGCAGCCGATTAGGGCGTCGGCCGAGCCCTGATCGATACGGACCTGATTGATGTCGCCGGGGTTCGCCGACAGCCGGATGAAGCTCAGCACCGGCCCGAATTTCTGCGCAAAACCGGTAAAATCGAGCACCGAGGCGCCCTTGCTCTCAAGATGCGCCGCCATCGCGACCAAAGCGCCGACGGTGATCACGCCGGTGCCGCCGACACCGGTGACGAGCAGGTTGAAAGGTTTTGTCATCTCGGCGGGTTTGGGTTCCGCAAGCGCATCGGCCCGAGACAGCAAGTCGATTTCTGCTCGCTTCTTGCGCCGCGTTGCGCCTTCGACCGTGACAAAGCTCGGGCAAAAGCCGTTCAGGCAGGAAAAGTCCTTGTTACATGAGGACAGGTTGATCTGGCGCTTGCGGCCGAACGGCGTTTCCTTCGGCTCGACGCTGAGACAATTGGACTCGACCGAGCAGTCGCCGCATCCCTCGCACACGAGATCGTTGATGTAAGCAAACTTTGGTGGATCGACCAACTGGCCGCGTTTTCGGCGGCGGCGTTTTTCGGTGGCGCATTCCTGCTCATAGATCAGGACCGTGACGCCGGGAATCTCGCGCAGCTCGCGCTGAACCGCGTCGAGATTTTCGCGCGGATGGAAAGTGACGCCATCAGGAAATTTTCGCGCGTCGAATTTTTCGGGATCGTCCGAAACAAACGCGATCCGCGCAACGCCGTTGGCGCGGACTTCGTGGGCGATGCCATGAACGCTGATCGGTCCATCGACCGGTTGACCTCCGGTCATCGCGACCGCATCGTTGAACAGAATTTTGTAGGTGATGTTGGTCTTGGCGGCGACCGCCTGGCGGATCGCCATCGATCCCGAATGATAATAGGTGCCTTCGCCGAGATTTTGGAAGACGTGGTTGCGGCCGGTGAAGAGCGAGGAGGCCGCCCAGTTCACGCCTTCGCCGCCCATCTGGATCAGCGACGTCGTCTCGCGATCCATCCAGCTCGCCATGAAATGGCAACCGATGCCGGCGAGCGCGTGCGAGCCTTCGGGAACTTTTGTCGACGTATTGTGCGGACAGCCGGAGCAGAAATACGGTGTGCGGGTCGCGCCGGAAATCTCGGGGATCGCGGTGTTTTCTGCGACAAGGTTTTCCGCCCTCGCCTGAAGGTCAAGGCCCGGAAAGATCGCATCCAGACGTCGCGCCACGATCGGCGCCAGCAGGCGGGGCGACAATTCGCCGACCCATGGCACCAGTGGAGTGTTGTTCTCGTCGTATTTGCCGACCATCCGCTCCGGCTTGTGGCCGGGATAGTCGTAAAAATACTCCTTGAACTGGCTTTCGATGATGCCGCGCTTCTCCTCGATCACCAGGATCTCGCGCTTTTCTCGGACGAATTCCAGTGCGTCGTGATGCGCCAGCGGCCACACCATGCCGACCTTGTAGATGTCGATGCCGAGCCGACGGCATTCGGTGTCGGTGAGGTCGAGCAGCCGCAAGGCTTCCATCAGATCGAGATGACCCTTGCCGGTCGTGACGATTCCGTAAGTCGCCTCCGGAATGTCGTAGATCCTACGGTCGATCGGGTTCGCTTTGGCGAAGGCGAGTACCGCATTTTTCTTGTGTTCGAGACGCTGCTCGATTTGCGGGCCTGGCAAATCAGGCCAGCGGTAGTGCAAGCCGCCCGGCGGCATACTGAAGTCTGGCCGAACGAAAACGCGCCGCGCGGGGAGATCGACCGACGCGCAGGATTCCACGGTTTCCGAAATCGCCTTAAAGCCCGTCCACATTCCGGAAAAACGGCTCAGCGCATAGCCGTATTCGCCAAAGGCAAGATATTCGGCGACATCAGCCGGATTGAGCGTCGGCACGAACCACGCCATGAAGGCGACGTCGGACTGGTGCGGCATCGAGGAGGACACACAGCCGTGGTCGTCGCCGGCGACGACCAGCACGCCGCCATGCGGCGAGGAGCCGTAGGCGTTGCCGTGCTTCAGCGCATCGCCCGAACGATCGACACCGGGACCTTTGCCGTACCAGAGGCCGAATACGCCATCGACCTCGCGTTGCGGATGGCTCTCGACCTGTTGCGAGCCCAACACCGCGGTCGCCGCGAGGTCCTCATTGACGGCGGGAAGGAATTCGATGTGTCGTTGCTTCAGGAATTTTTGCGCGCGCCAAAGCTCGAGATCGACGCCGCCGAGCGGCGAGCCGCGATAGCCTGAGACAAAACCGGCGCTGTTGATTCCGTCAGCGATATCGCGGTCGCGCTGATCGAGCAGGATGCGGACGAGAGCTTGGGTGCCGGTGAGGAACACCCGTCCGGTCTGTCGGGTGTAGCGGTCGAGAAGCGAATAATCGTCGAACCTTGCCTTCGGCGTATCGATGGTGTCTGACATGTCCATCCTCCCGCTGGGGGGTGCCCATAGAAGTATCTATCGTTTCGGCAGGTAGAAGATTTCTATTTTCCCGTCCGTAAGCCGCTTCTAGGTAGGATTATCCGGCAAATATCGATATTTTGGAGAGAATATCCAGGGCAGGAGTCTGACAAAAATGATCGATCCGCTTGATGGCCGGCTGTTGCTGCATCTGCAAAGGGACAGCCGTCAGAGCAACCAGCAACTGGCTGATAGCGTCAACATGTCCTCCTCCGCCTGCTGGCGCCGGGTTGCTGCGCTGGAGGCGGAAGGCGTCATCGCACGCTACACGGCACTGGTGGATCGCGAGAAGGCCGGATTTTCGATGTCGGCCATTCTGCATGTGTCGCTCGACCGGCACGACGAGAAATTCGTCTCGCAATTCGTCATGCGCGTCCGAAAACGGCCGGAGGTTTTGGAGTGTTTTGCGACCACCGGCGATGCTGATTTCCACCTCCGGGTCGTCGTCAGCGACATGGCGGCCTACAACCGGTTTCTGGACGACTTCATGTTCAAGATTCCCGGCCTCCGCCACGTCCGGACCAACGTCATCCTCAAGGAGATCAAATACGACGTCGCGCTGCCGTTCTGATCTACACGGCGTCGAGCGGTTTGCCGCGCACATTCGGGCCGAAGGTCGCGATCGTGATGATCACGAGGATCATCGCTGACGTAATCAGGCCGAACACGCCGTTGACGCCGGCCACTCTCAGCATGTAGGCGACAATAAAACCCGAAAACATCGCGCTGATTCGGCTCATCGAATAGACGAGACCCGACGCCCGTGCGCGGATCGAGGTCGGAAACACTTCGGTCTGATAGGCGTGATAGGCGTAGGACATGATCATGTTCGCAGCCGTCAGCAGCACGCCGCTCGTGATCAACAGCGTGGCTTCCGCGAATTGCGAAAACGCCAAGCCAAATGCGATGATCGCCACGCAGGCGCCGCAGATGATCCATTTCCGCTCGAGCCGGTCGGCAAAGCTCGCGGCGAGCAGCGGCGCGATCGGATAGGCGAACGCGACGATGAAGGAATATTGCAGGCTTTTTGTAACCGTGATGCCTTTTTCGACCAACAGTGTCGGCACCCAATTGGCAAAGCCGTAGAAGCCGAACGCCTGGCAGAAATTGAACACCATGAACAGCACGACGAGGGAGAGGTATGGCGGTCTGAACAGATCCGCAAAACTCGCCTCTCTCACTCGGCGCGCGGGCGATGCATCCGGCATTCTCTCTGGACGCGCAGCAGCGGCACCAGTCGAGGCCTCCAACTTCCTGAGGACTTTGATCGCCTCTTCTGTTCGGCCATGGCGCGCAAGCCAGAGCGGGCTTTCCGGCACCAACAGCCGCAACACCCAGATCATCATGCTGGCGGCGGCGCCAATCAGAACCACCCAGCGCCAGCCATCGACGCCGTAAGGCGACCACGGCACCAGCCACCACGCCAGAAACGCGACGACGGGGACCGAGATGAACATCAAAGATTGATTGACCGCGAACGCGCGGCCACGCATCCGGCTCGGCACGAGCTCGGTGATATAGGCGTCAATGGTGATGATCTCGACGCCAATGCCGATTCCGGCGATGAAACGCCAAAGCAACAGGCCTTCGGAAGTGGTCTGGCAGGCCATCAGCACCGATGCTGCGGAATAGCCGAGCAGGGCATAGGTAAAAATCGCCCGTCGCCCGAACCGGTCGGCGAGAAACCCAAGAAAAAAAGTGCCGACGAACAATCCGGCAAAGGTGGCGGCCACAAAGGCGCCGATCCCCGAAAAGCCGAAAAAGGCCTGTGTCGTAGTGGTCAATAGCCCGCTACGGATGAGGCCCGGCGCGATATAGCCGGTGAAAAACAGGTCGTAGATTTCAAAGCAGCCGCCGAGCGACAGCAGGATCACAAGCCGCCACAGATAGGATGACGCCGGCAGGCTTTCGAGCCGCCGCGATATCTCATCGGCCCCGCCGCCACTAGCTGCAATATCAAGTCCAGCGTCGATGCCGACGGCGCTCATGATGTCCTCCCCTGTATCGTTCTTTCGCGCGCGGGACGCATTGCAGCGTTGCCCCGCGCGCTTTTGGTCGTCGCTTGCTATGTGTATATTTAGCAGATAGCGCTCGGAAGCCTAATTTGCCTTGCAAACCGAAGTTTTGGGGAACCCCCTGGGAGACGCCAATGAGCACGCCGGACCTGCCATTGACGGGCGTACGGGTCATTGAGATGACCCACATGGTGATGGGACCGACCTGCGGCATGATCCTGGCGCAGCTGGGCGCCGAGGTCATCAAGGTCGAACCATCAGCAGGCGATAAGACGCGCACGCTCGGCGGCATGGGGACGGCGTTCTTCCCGCTGTTCAACCGGGGCAAGCGCAGCGTCGTGCTCGACTTTGCAAAGCCTGAGGACCGCGAGACGATGCATCGGCTGCTCGCCGGCGCCGATGTGTTCCTTGAAAATTTTCGCGATGGACAACTGGAAAAGCAGGGGCTTGGCGCGGATGAACTGCGTCGCCAGTATCCGCAGCTGATCGTCGTGGGCCACAAAGGCTTTCTGTCCGGCCCCTATGAGCATCGCCCGGCGCTCGACGAGGTCGTGCAGATGATGTCGGGACTGGCCACCATGACCGGGACGGTTGCAAAACCGCAGCGGGTCGGGTCGTCGGCGAACGACATCATGGGCGGCATGTTTGGGGTGATCGGCATCCTGGCCGCGCTCTATCAAAAGCGCGGCGGCGCCAAAGGTGCCGACATCCGCATCGGCCTGTTTGAAAACTGCCTGTTCCTGGTGGCGCAGCACATGGTCGAATATGAGATGACCGGCAACAAACCGCGCTCGATGCCGGAGCGCGAGCACGCCTGGCCGATCTACGATATTTTTGAGACGGCTAGCGGCGAACGCATTTTCATCGGCGTCGTCACTGAAGGCCACTGGCAGAGCTTTTGCCGGGAATTTGGCATGACGGAATTTTTGGATGATCCGGCGCTGCGCACCACGACCGATCGTATTATGGCACGGGGGCGGATTATTCCGCGCGCCGCCGAGGTGATAAAAAAATGGAACGCGGCGGCGCTTTCCGCGGTGCTCGACCGGCTCAACATCTGCTTCTCGCCGATCAACCGCCCCGAAGATCTGTTTAATGACCCGCACGTGCTGCGCCCCGGCGGCCTCGTCAACAACATCAATGTCGATGGCGAGCCGTTCCGCGTGCCCGCGCTTCCGATCGAGTGGAACGGCGCCAGCCTCGGCGAGGGACTAAAAGTGCCGGTTCTCGGCGCCGATACGTCGGCGATCCGCGCCGAGCTCGAGGCCACCGAATTTTCCGCAACCGGCAAAACCGCGGCGAGGCTCGCATGACCCAAGTCAAACACGTCTATCCCGACGATCGCGTCAGCTTGCGTGAGGTAGGCCTGCGCGATGGCCTGCAACTGGTAAAGACGTTTCCCTCGACCGCGGCGAAGCAGCGCTGGGTGCGCGACGAATACGCCGCCGGCGTGCGGCATTTTGAAGTCGGCTCGTTCCTGCCCGCAAAGACATTTCCGCAATTCGCCGATGTGCGCGAGATCGTCAAGACCGTGGCAACGCTGCCGGGTACGCACGGCGTCGCACTGGCGCTCAACGAGCGTGGCGTCAACGAAGCGCTGGCCTCAGGCGTTGCCGAGATCGCTTCGGTGGTCTCCGCCACCGAGGAGCACAGCCAGGCCAATGCCAACCGCTCGCGCGAGCAGGCCATCGCCAACATAAAGCGGCTTTGCGAGTTGCGCGATGCGAGCGGCCACAAGCCGATTGTCAATGCCGCGATATCGATGGCGCTGGGCTGTTCGATTACGGGTCCGGTGGACCCGCGTGAGGTGATGCGGATCGCCGAAAAATGCCTCGAGGCCGGCGTCGATTTCGTCGCCATCGCCGATACTGTTGGTTACGCCGGGCCCAAGCAGGTGGCAGAACTGACCAAAGCGATTGTGAAAATATCCGGCTCCAAACCGGTCTGTGTTCACTTGCACGACACCAGAGGCATGGGGATCGCCAACGCCTCTGCGGCGCTGGACGCCGGCGCGGGCATCCTCGACGGTTCGCTCGGCGGTTTGGGCGGCTGCCCGTTTGCGCCGGGCGCCACCGGCAATGTGGTGTTTGAGGATTTGGTGTTCCTCTGCGAAAGCAAGGGGTTCAATACCGGCATCGATATCGAGAAATTGATCGCGGTGCGCGCGATCCTGCGATCGGAAATGCCCAATGAGACGCTGTATGGCGGCCTCGCCCGCGCCGGGCTGCCCGCCGGGAAAACAAGCGTGGCTGCTTAATCTGGAAGGTGCCCTAAGTCGTCGGCGCCCGCTCGCGCGGCGGGGCGCCGTGCTCCGGACCATGTTCGACGACCATGACATGCTCCGAGATGGAGATGCACTCGACCAGCGTCGTCTCTTGGACAACGAAAGTCACTTGTTCAGCCGGAACCGGCGTTTCTTGGTCAATCTTTTCAGGAACAAGCGGCGGCGCGTCGATCGCTTCTGGAAACGGGCCGAATTCGCCCGCTACCTCCCGGAGCGGCTTTTGCTTGTCAGCCCAGTGCAAGGCGGTGTAGTCAAAGCCGTGCACGATGGTGGGTTTGACGATTTCGAAATAGGGCGAGATATCGAAATCGCGCGGCATGTAGAGCGAGGAATCGCGGATGTGCAGGATTTCGCGCCTGGCCGCTCTGGAGCCGGCGCGGGTGATCTTGGGCAGGATCGGATAACGCACGGCGTCGAAGGCCTGCGCAATCAGCGCC
>DATBYN010000100.1:0-25289 GCA_036513695.1 Bradyrhizobium sp.
TGCGCTTCATGTTCAATCCCGAATGGGGCGTGATCAACCAGTTGATCTTCAAATTCACCGGCGATGACGGCCCGAACTGGCTGAACGACCCGGCCGTCGCGCTCAGCATGGCGATCGGCGTGCATATCTGGAAATCGCTGCCGTTCTGGACGCTGATCCTGATGACCGGGCGGCTCGCGATTTCCCACGATTTGTTCGAGGCTGCCGACGTCGACGGCGCGAGCTGGTGGCAAAAATTTCGCTTCATCACCTGGCCGTCGATGCAGACGCTGTACATCACCTGCACCTTGCTCTCGATGATCTGGACGCTGGGCGATTTTAATAGCGTCTATCTGTTGACCGGCGGCGGCCCGGCCGACCTCACCCATGTGCTCTCCACGCTCGGCATCCGCTATCTCCGGCTCGACCAGCTCTCGCTCGCGATGGCCTCGATCGTCTGCGCGCTGCCGTTCGTGCTGCCGCTGGTCTATTTCATGATGAAACGGCTGTCGCGATGAAGCTAGCAACTTTGAGAATGCCAACGTTACGCGAAGTCGGCACCGAAGCCCGGTTATTGCTGATCGGCATTCCCGTCTTCATCTGGACCATGGTGCCGATCTATCACATGTTCCTGTTCGCGATCTCGCCGAAGGAAGATGCGTTTTCCGGCAAGTTGTGGCCCGACCACCCAACGCTGCACAATTTTGAAATCGTGTTTTATCAGCAGCACTATTTCCTGCGGGATTTCTGGATTCAGTTCTGGAATTCGGTCGTGATCGCGGCGGCGACCGGCGCGCTGACGCTGTTCATCGCGACTGCAGCTGCGTTTTCGATCTCGCGGCTAAAAGTGCCGGGCGGTCGCTGGGTGATGAATCTGGCGCTGTTCACCTATTTCATCCCGGCGGCATTTTTGGCCGTGCCGATGTACCGGACCATGGGCAATTACGGGCTCTTGAACAATCACTGGGCGCTGATTCTCGCGATGGTGACGATTGCTTCGCCCTACGCGATCTGGGTGCTGAAGCAGGCATCCGATAAGTTGCCGGTCGAACTCGATGAAGCCGCGATCATGGACGGCGCGACGACGTTGCAGATCTTTCGCCTGGTCTATGTTCCCCTGATGATGCCGTCGCTGGTCGCGATCGGCACCTATGCGGTGCTGCTCGCGTGGAACGAATATCTCTACGCGTTCCTCTTGCTCTCGAACGACCGCGACATCACGCTTCCCGTCGCGCTCGGCAACTTTTTGGCCGCCGACGACTCGCCCTGGGAATTGTTGATGACCACCGGATTCATCTATGCCCTGCCGCCGGCCGCGATCTATTACGCGTTCAAGCGGTATATGGTGGGTGGGTTGACGGCGGGGGCGGTGAAGTCGTGATGCTGGCGAGGAAGCCGTAGGGTGGGCAAAGCCAACGGGTCGCGCGAACGCGCGCCCGATGACAGGCTCCGCGTGCCCACCACTCAACGCCGCGATCGCATCAAGGTGGGCACGGCGCGAAGAGCGCCTTTGCCCACCCTACAGATCGCTGGTGCCGCCCTCACGACCGGATCACCGTCATCTTGAACGGCCCCGCATTGGCAGCGGCGTACGCAACAGCGTCGTTGGCGTGATCGAGATCGAACGTCGCAGCCTCGAAATGGTCGAGTTTTATCAGCCCCGATCGGATCAGCCCGACCAGCCGGATCGTCGCCTCCGGCGGATACATCCAGACGCCGTGGATCGAGATGTTGTTGCGCATGAGCCAGGGGTAAGGCAATTCCAGCCCGGGTCCTCCCGCCATGCCGACGCCGCCCATCAGCGCCACGTGCCCGTTCGGCCGCACCGTCATCACGGCGGCGCGCACCGTGGTCGATGAGACCGAAGGCGGCATGATATCCAGCACGCAATCGATGGGACCGGGTGCAGCCCGCTTCATCATCTCCCGGTCGTCATTCTCGTTGCCGCTGAGTTTCACCGTCCGCACCCGATCGCCAAAGCGCCGCGAAAGGTCCTTCAGCACCTTCTCGTTCCGCCCCGGCGCGACCACACACGCCGCCCCCATTGCCAGCGCGACCGTAACGGCAGAGCTACCAAAGTTACCGGTGGCGCCAGAAACAAGAACCGTCTCGCCGGCTTGCAGGTTGGCTGCGAGGAAGCCGCCATAGGGCACCAGCAGCGTGCCCAGCGCGCACCATGCCACCGCATCCGCTTCGTTGATCGCACCGATGCGCTTGACGTTCTCCGTTGGCACGCGCACCTGCTCGGCCCAGGAGCCGTCATGAAAATGCTTTGCCAGGCGCAGCCCGCCTTCGCCGGCCGCGACCAAGCCCTGCAGCGTGATGTCGGGCGACAGCACGTCGTCGCGCGAGCGCACGGTGGGATCGCAAAACACCCAATCGCCTTTGGCGAGATGGGTGGCGTCCGGTCCGAACGCGCGCACCCGGCCGATCGCGCCGGGGCCCGGGATCACCGGCAGGTCCAACAGATATTTGCGCTCGCCGCTCAAAACTTCATTGGCATAGGACAAGACGCGCGTCGCCACGACATCGACGATGATCTCGCCGGTGCCGAGCACAGGCTCCGGCACGGTCTCGATCGTCAGCGGCGTTCCAAACGCCTTCAGCATGGCAGCTTTCATGGTTTTTCGACTCCTTGTGGAATGATGACCATTCTGGCAGGCTTCCCGCGGCTAGGAAGGCCTGGTATTATCCTAGGACTTACGGACCCAGCCTGGCTCGGGAGCAAAGGCGATGGCGGATCCCCGTCGTAGTGAATTCGGCGATTTCCTGAGATCGCGCCGTGAAAAGCTGACGCCCAAGGCCGTCGGTCTTCCGATCGGTCGGCGGCGCCGGACCGCGGGCTTGCGGCGCGAGGAAGTCGCCGAACTCGCAGGCATCGGCGTCGACTGGTACATCAGGCTGGAACAAGGCCGCACCGTTAGCCCCTCCGTCACCACCATCGACGCGCTGGCGCGCGCGCTGCGGCTGACAAAAGCCGAGCATGCGCATCTGCGGGCGCTAGCGCGCGATGCCGACCGCCGTGCGTTTTTGCGCGAGAGCGTGCCCGAACCGCTGCGGCGGCTGGTCGAAAACCTCAATGCGCCCGCCTATATCACCGGCCGCCGCTGGGACGTATTGGCATGGAATGCGGCCGCGGAAGAGATTTTTGCGTTCAGCCGTCTGCGTGAGGAGGACCGCAACAGCCTGATCAGCATGCTCACCAACCCAAAGAGCCGGCGGCTGTTCGCGGCCAACTGGGCCGACGAGGCCAGGCGCATGGTGGCGCAATTTCGCGCCACCCATGATCTCTGGGCCGGCGATCCCGCCTTTCTTGAATTATTGCAGCGTCTGCGCGAGGGGTGTCCGGAATTTTCGGGCTGGTGGGAGACGCACGATATCAAGAGCGTCGCCGGCGGCCGGAAAGTGGTGAACCATCCGAAGAAAGGCGTGTTGCGTTTCGAGCATGCGAGCTTCCAGGCCAATGACGATCCGGCGCTGAAACTCGTGATCTACACGCCGGTGTAAGGCTCAAAGCAGCGCGGCGCTTTCGCCGCGCGCGCTCGACAGTTTGGAGGCCAGCGACGCCACAACGATGACCACCGCGATCAACGCAATCACCAAGGTGCAGATCGCGTTGATTTCCGGTTTTACCCCGAGCCGTACCTCGGAATAAATCCGGATCGGCAGCGTCGCCGAACCGGGGCCGGTGGTAAAGCTCGCGATCACGAGATCGTCGAGCGAGAGCGTGAACGCCAGCATCCAGCCCGCGGCGATTGCGGGCACGATCAGCGGGAGCGTCACAGCGACGAAGGCTCGCGCCGGATCGCAGCCGAGATCCATCGCCGCCTCCTCGAGGCTGCGATCGAGCGAGCCGAGCCGCGACTGCACCACGACGGCGACGAAGCACAGCGTCAGCGTGGTATGCGCGATCGTCACCGTCCAGAAGCCGCGCTCGACATTGAGCGCCACGAACAGGAGCAGGAGAGAGAGTCCGGTAATGACTTCAGGCATCACCAGCGGCGCATAGAGCATCCCGGAAAACAGCGTGCGGCCCCTGAACCGTTCGCCGCGCGCCAGAGCGATGGCCGCGAGCGTGCCGAGCAACGTCGCGATCGTCGCGGATGCTGCCGCCACCCGAAAACTCATCCAGGCCGCCTCCAGCATGGCACGGTCGTTGAAGAATTCGCTATACCAGCGCACCGACCAGCCGCCCCATACCGTGACCAGCCGCGAGGCATTGAACGAATAGATCACGAGGATCACGATCGGCAGATACAGAAATGCAAACCCAAGCGCGAGCGAGACCGCGTTGAAGCGCGACAGCTGGTTCACTGCGCGGGTGGTCATCGCGCGTTCTCCAATTGGCGGCGCTGCAGCCGGTCATACAACACGAGCGGCCCGACCAGGAGCATCAGCAATACCACCGCCGCGGCGGAAGCCACCGGCCAATCCTTGTTGGCGAAAAATTCCAGCCACAGCGTCTGCCCGATCATCATCGAGTTGGACCCCGCGAGCAGATCAGGAATCACGAACTCGCCGACGATGGGGATGAAACACAGCAAGACGCCGGCGCCGACGCCCGGCAGCGACAGCGGAAACGTCACCCGCCAGAATGCCTGCAGCGGCGTGGCGCCGAGATCGCTGGCGGCCTCTAACAGCGCCGGCTCCATTTTGGAAAGCGTCGCATAAAGCGGCAGAATCATGAACGGCAGATAAGAATAGACGATGCCGAGATACATCGCACTGTCGGTCGAGAGCCATACCACAGGCGCCGATACCAAATGCAACGCGAGCAGGATTTTGTTGAGCAGGCCGTCATGCTGCAGGATGTTGATCCAGGCATAAATCCGGATCAGGAACGAGGTCCAGAACGGCACGATCACCAACATCATCGCGATCCCCTGCCAGCGTTTCGGCAGCCGCGCCATGCCATAGGCGATGGGATAGCCGATGACCAAGAGGATCGAGGTCGAGACCAATGCGACGACGAGGCTGCGCAGATAGGACAGGACATAAAGATCGTCGGAGGCCAGCAATCGAAAATTATCCGACGACAGCGCGGCGAACGCCGCCTTGATTGACGCAACACCTTGCGTCAGATCGAACACCGGCAGATAGGGCGGCTGTGCGATCGCGGCTTGCGACAGGCTGATCTTGAGGACAAAGCCGAACGGCACCAGGAAGAACAACAGCATCCACAGATAAGGCGCGATCGCGGCTGATCGAGCCGGGCGGGTGAAGATGCGGCGCCCGCTCATTTCTCCAGTACCACGCAATCGTCGGGGGTGAACCACGCCACCACGCGCTGGCTTGTGCTGTAGGCGTCCATGTCGAGCCGCGCGGTGTTGGCCATCGAAGACCGCACCACCGCGCCCGAGTCGAGCTTCACCTTATAGGTCGTGAGCCCGCCGAGATAACCGACGTCGGTCACGACGCCTTCCAATCGGTTGATCGCATGCGCGCTCAGCGCGTCCGCCACCGGGCCGCGGCGCGATAGTTTCACCTTCTCAGGCCGGATCGCCACCGCAACGGTCGTCTTCGTGATCGGCTGGCGCGGCTCGGCGACGACGATGGACCCTGCGTCCTTGGTTGAGATCGTTATGCGGCCCGCTTCACGCGAGGCGACCTGGCCGTCGAACAGATTGATGTCGCCGACGAATTCGGCGATCCAGCGCGTGCTGGGCGCCTCGTAAAGCTCGCGCGGGGTAGCGACCTGTTCGAGACGCCCTGAATCCATCACCCCGATCCGGTCGGCCACCGTCATCGCCTCTTCCTGATCATGGGTGACGATGATGAAGGTCATGCCGAGCCGGCGCTGAACCTCCATCAATTCGAGCTGCGTGCTTTCGCGCAGCTTCTTGTCGAGCGCCGCGAGCGGCTCGTCGAGCAGCAGCAGCTGGGGACGGCGCGCCAGAGAACGCGCCAGTGCCACGCGCTGCCTTTGACCGCCGGAGAGCTGATCGGGTTTTCGTTTCGCCAGACCCTCGAGTTTCACCAGCGCGACCATCTCGGCCACCCGGGCATCGATCTCCGCACGCGGCAAGCCCGCGCGTTTTAATCCGAACGCGATGTTGTCGCGCACGGTCAAATGCGGAAACAGCGCATAATTCTGGAACATCATGTTGACTGGGCGCTGGTGCGGCAACACCGGCGCGATGTCCTTGCCGTCGAGCAAAATGCGCCCCTCATCCGGCGTCTCGAAACCGGCGAGCATACGCAGCAACGTGGTCTTGCCGCAGCCGCTTGGACCCAGCAGGGCAAAAAACTCCCCGGCCCTGATGTCGAGCGACAGCTGGTCCACCGCGCGAAAGGCGCCGAATTTTTTCACCACCGAGTCGATGCGCAGCAAGGGAAGCTCGGCGGCCTCCGCCTGCGGTTCGCGCCGCGCCGAACCCGCATCGGTTGCGGCTTTCCTTCCGTCCTCTGCCATGATGCCAGCCTGCCCCGTCATGGCCGCAAGCTAGCGGCGGATCGGCATCGGCTCAAGGGAGCAGGGTGGGAGCTCGAACCTGAAATGCCATTCTGAGTGTGGTTGGCATATAAAGCAGTCGCCACTACCTCCTCTTTACAAGGGCTGGGCGGTGCATCCCTATTTGCAACGCTGGATATCGAGAATGTCCAATACGGGGCAGTCGGGCGCCGTCCGGCCCGAACACCGGGACACCGTGGTTGCCAGCAGACGTTCGAGTTTCTTCAGGTCATGAAGTTTTGACCGGATGTCTTCGAGATGATGGGCAGCGATCTCTCGAACCTCGCGACATGATGCCTTTTCGGGCCCGCCCAGCCGAAGCAGCGCGCGGATCTCGTCGAGCGAAAAGCCCAGCTCGCGCGAACGCCGAATGAACACGAGGATGCGAAGGTCGGTTGGGTCGTAGACACGGCGGCCGCTGCTCGTGCGCGGTGGCGCAGGAAGCAATTTAACCCGCTCGTAGTAGCGAATCGTCTCAATATTGACACCGCTACGGTTCGACAGCTGTCCAATCGGCAGCGCCTCGGCTCGCGAAGACGTGATGGCACTCATGAAATTGTCCTTGATCCTGTAGTCGCTACAGGATGCACGCTGCAGCCATGATGATCAACAGAGAACACCGCGTTGCCGAGATGCAACGCGGGCAATGGCTGACAGCTGCGGGCGGCCTCGTTGCGGCGCTTGCGGCATCGTCGTGCTGCATCTTGCCGCTTGTGCTGTTCGGCCTCGGCGTGAGCGGCGCGTGGATCGGAAATCTTACGCGGCTTGCGCCCTATCAACCTTATTTCGTCGTCGCGACAATCGCTTGCCTCGGCTACGGCTATTGGCTCGTCTATCGGTCCTCAAAGCTCGCCTGTGGCGACGGAGAGGCTTGCGCGCGTCCGCTGCCGAACCTGTTCGTCAAAGCCGGACTGATCACCGCGACCGCTCTTGTGATCGCCGCGTTAGGCGTCGACTTTCTCTCAACCTTATTTGCCGACCTCTGAAAGGACCCAAATGACCAGACTAGCCCTGCCCACCGTTTTCGCCCTTGCAACGCTCGCTTCCAACGCATTCGCTGCGGAGCAGACCGTCACGCTCGCGGTGCAGAATATGTATTGCGCGGCCTGCCCGCACACCGTGAAGGCGAGCCTGCAAGCGGTACCAGGAGTGAAACAGGCGGTCGTCTCCTACCGGGAAAAGACTGCGATCGTGACCTATGACGATGCCAAAACCGATGTGAGGGAGCTCACCACGGCCACCACGAATGCCGGTTACCCATCCGCGCCCAGGAGCTAGGTGCAATGCTTCTTGAATCGATCATTACCTGTCCGCACTGCGCCAAATCGAAATCGGAGACTATGCCGACCGACGCCTGCCAGTTTTTCTATGTGTGTGCCGGCTGCGGGACAAAACTGCGGCCCAAGCCGGGCGACTGTTGCGTGTTCTGCTCTTACGGCTCGGTGCCCTGTCCCCCCATCCAGGCCGCGCGTTCGGGCGAAGCGTGCGCAACTTCCTGCTGTGCCGGGTAGTCCAGCATGGCCAATGACGCTATCCAACCTTCCAGGGATTGGCTCGGGAGCACCCGCGCCAGTGCCCTGGCGTGGTGGGTTCCTCAAGCCGCCATCGTCGTGGCCCTGAGTGCCCCGGTGTCCCTGCGAGCCGTCGTCTGGCTTGTCGCTCTGATCTGGATAGGCACGGCTTGTGTTCTGAATTCGCGACGCTGCGGACGTACCCATTGCCGTTACACCGGTCCCTACTATCTCGCCATGATCGTGCCGGTACTCGTGCTTGCCTCTGGCGTTATATCCGCTGGGTTTTCTGGGTGGCTGATGTTGGGCGTTGTCATTCTCGCTGGCGGCAAAATCATCTGGTGGGTCACCGAGTTCGCGTGGGGCAGATTCTCATAGCGGCACGCAAGTCCAAGATTCTAGACGCCCCCCGCCATAAATTTCACCAGCGCATCGTGATCCGCAGGCGGCATGGCAAGACCTAGCTTCGAGCGCCGCCACAAGATGTCGTCGGGAAAGCGCGCCCATTCCTTTGTCATGAGGTAGCGCACCTCGGCTCCGGTCAGCCCCTCGCCGAAGGCCGGACCGAGATCGGCGCGGTCCTTGGCGTCGCCGAGCACGGCCTCAAGACGCGTGCCGTAGGCGGTGACAAGGCGCTGCGCTTCCGCCTCCGACAAAAATCGCCAACGCTCGGTGGCGCGATCGACCTCGGCCTCGAACCGCTCCCAGGCAAAATCGCCGCCGGGCAATGGGGTGGCCGCGGTCCAGCGCGGCGACATCGGATAGAAAGGCGTCAACCTGGAAACCGCCTGCTCGGCGCGCAATCGTGAGGTCGTGATATCGCCGCCGAAAATCGTCAGGAGGGGAGCCCTGCGGCGCCTTGTGTCGAACATCATCACGCCGTCCCGCGCGACGCGCCTCGTTGCTCTGTCTCTCACCGTATTGGCGCCGGAAAACGTCCGGATCACGTCCGAAGGGTCGACGCGTTCGCGAAAATACCGGTTGGCGGCATCGCAGAGATAGGCGACATCGCCTGCCGCCATCGACACGGCCGCGGGATCGCCCTTGAAGGCGTGGCCGACGGTGCCGATCAGGGTAAAATCGCGCTGGTAGGGGCTGGCGAAGATCAGCCGCCGGTCGCTGTTCTGGAACACATAGACATTGTCGGTCTCGAACAGGCGCCGGACGACGATCTGGCCGATCTGGGCCGTGCCCGCCCGCAACGGTTTCGTGCGCAGCACGGTTTCTGCGACCGACGCGGTCCAGGCGCCGCTGGCGTTGGCCAGCGCCCTTGCCGTGATCACCTGACGGTGGCCACGATCGATCACCGCAAGCCGCCAGATCTCGAGCCGGTCGGCGCGCACGCAGCGCGCGCCGGTGCGGATCACACCGCCCCGCTCCGCAGCATCGAGCGCATTGGCGATCACCAGCCGCGAATCATCGACCACGCAATCGGAATATTCAAACGCGGTGCCGATTGGCCGCTTCAACGCGTTGCCGATCGGATGGTGGGTGATGTCGATGGTCGCCGACGCCGGCAGGCTGGTGGGCGAGGCCAGACGGTCGTAGAGCAGCAGCCCCGCGCGCAAAAACCATGGCGGACGCTCGTCGGAATGTGCGGGAATCACAAAACGCATCGGGCGCACCAGATGCGGCGCGATCTTTAGCCAGGTCTCGCGCTCGGCCAGTGCCTGGCGTACCCGCAGGAAGCGCCGGCGCTCCAGCACGGCAAGATCGCCGTGGATCATTCGCGAGGTCGCGGAGGAAGCGGCGCCGCCGAGGTCGCCCTGCTCCAACAGAATCACCCGCAAGCCGCGTCCGGCGGCGTCGCGTGCAACGCTGACGCCATTCAACCCGCCGCCGATGATCGCAAGATCGTAGTCTGCCATTGGCAAGACTTAGAGCATGATCCGGAAAAGTGGAAACCGGTTTTCCTCGCGACAAACGCGAAGCGTTTGCCCGGAGAGCATGCTCAAACAAAAGATAGCTAGAGACTGATTCAGCTCAGCTGAATAAGTCTCTAGCCCGTCTTGCGCGCGGGCTCCATGGCGTTGCCGCCGTTGCGGCCGACCACCGCGGCGTACTGTCCGATCGGCAGCGGTTTGCCGAGGAAATAGCCTTGCACCGAGTCGCAGCCCTCGTCGGCCAGGAAGCCAAGCTGCTCCTGGGTCTCCACGCCCTCGGCGACGATCGACATTTCGAGACCGTGGCCGAGGCCGATGACGGCGCGAATGATCGCCGCCGATTGCGGATTGCGTCCGAGATTGATGACGAAAGCGCGGTCGATCTTGATCTTGTCGAACGGAAACGCCTGCAGATAGCTGAGCGAGGAATAGCCCGATCCGAAATCGTCCATCGAGACGCGCACGCCGAGCGCCTTCAGCCGCCGCAACAGCGCGAGACCACGATCGAAATCCTCGATCAGCACGCCCTCGGTGATTTCCAGTTCAAGCCGCCCCGGGGCGAGGCCGGTTTCGAGCAGGATGGAATGCACAAGGCCGACGACGTCGCCGTGCATGAACTGCGCCGGCGACAGGTTGACCGCGATCTGCAGTGGTATCGGCCAGGAGGCGGCCTCCCGGCAAGCTTCACGCAGGATCCACTCGCCCATTTCGACGATCAGGCCGCTTTCTTCCGCCAGTGGGATGAAATCGTTGGGCGGAACGAAGCCGCGCACCGGATGCAGCCACCGCGCCAAAGCCTCGAAGCCGACGACTTCGCTGGCGGCAACCGTCTGCCGCGCCATCGCCTGCGGCTGATAATGCAACGACAGCTCGCCGTTCTTGATCGCGAGCGACAGATCCTGATGCAGCACGCGGCGATCGCGAATTTGCTGATCCATCTCGGGTTCATAGATGCTGATTGTGCCACGCGATTTCGCCTTGGCGCGGAACAATGCCGCGCCGGCATTGGCAAGCAGGGAAGCGGCATCCGAGCCGTTATGCGGAAAGACCGAGATCCCGGTGGTCACGCCGGTGCGGACCGATTTGCCGTCGATCTGGAACTCTTTCGCCAGCGTTTCGGCAAGCTGCTCGGCCAGCATGACACCGGCGACGGGCTGCTTGCCGTCAATGATCAACCCGAACTCGTCGCCCGAGAGGCGGGCCACCACGCCGCCACGCGACGAGGCCTGGAGACGGCGGGCCACTTCGACCAGAAGCTTGTCGCCGACCGCATGGCCGAATACGTCGTTGATTTCCTTCAGGCCGTCGAGGTCGAGCGAGAGCACGGCGAATTCTTCGTCAGTGCCTTCGCAGGCCTCGATCATCTGCGCCAGGGCCTGCAGGAACGCCGAGCGGTTCGGCAGATCGGTTAGGCCGTCATGGTAGGCCATATGGGCCATGCGCGATTCGGTCTGGCGGCGATCGGTGACGTCCTCGTGGGTCTTGATCAGATATTGCGGCTCGCCGGTGTCGTCGAGCACCGTCATGCGGCGGGTCAGGAACAGCCGCAACCCGTCCTTGGTGCTGATCGGGTGTTCTTCGGTGAGCAGGCCGCGTTTCTTGATCGCGGCCTCGTCTCGGGCGATGATCAGCTTGGCTTCGCGCGGATTGAAGATATCGGCGGCCGTAAGGCCCGTAGCGTCTTCGCGCCGGCGGTTGAGGATCGCCTCGGCGCTGCGATTGGCGAGCAAATAGCGTCCATCGCTGACGCGCTCGACGATCAGCGAGACCGGAATGTTGTCGACCACCAGTTCGAGGAACTTCTTGGTATTCTCCAGCTCCTGCGAGAGCGACTTGCGGTCGGTGACGTCGTCGAACAGCGCGATCAGGAATTCCGGCTGGTTCTTTTCGTTGCGCGCGATGACGCGGTGGCTGGCGATGACGCGCTTCTTCGAGCCGCGCTCGACCACGATTTCGTTGCGGAAGTGACCGTCGGGCGAGTTGAGCGCCGCCTGGTCCGCTGCTTCGATACCAGCGGTGGTATCGGGACGGAAGATCTCGTCGGCGCGTTTGCCGACGATGTAGTCGCGGGAAAATCGCGAGAAGCGTTCGAACGCGCGGTTGGCAAAAATGTAGCGGCCGTCCTCGATGTTCTTGGCGGCCACGCATACCGGCACGTTGTCGAGCATCGATTCCAGGAACTGCTTGGTCGTCGCCAGTTGTTTGGAAAGCGTGCGCTGCTCGGTGCAATCCTCGTGGGTCGCCACCGAACCGCCGTTCGGCAACGCAAAATATCTGGCCAGAACCGATCGTCCGTTCGGCAGCTCGGTGATGAGGCCTTCCGGGCGTTCGGCGTATTTGTAAAAATCCGCGACGCTGATATCGAGCCAGCCGCGCTTGCGCCGCAGCTCCAGCAGTTCCGGCCCGGTCATGTTCCGGGTGAGGTCCGAGCGCGCGAGGCCGTAGATCTCGAGATAGCGGTCGTTGCAGAGCACGATCCGCTGCTGCGGATCGGTCATCAACACGCCCTGGCTGAGGTGGTTCAGGGCGGAGGAGACATAGCCGTTTCTGCGCAACTGCGAACGCTTGACCCGGCGCAACGCCGAGTGGGTCCACAGCGCGATCGCGGCAACGAAGGAGGCGGCGACGATGCCGCCGATCAGCACTTCCCAAACCATAGTGGGGCCGGCCGAGCCGAGATAGCTGGTCGGCGCGAAATTCTCCGACAGGGCCGAAGCGGCTCCGAACGGCGCAAGGATGGCGGCCAGGCAAACGAGAGCCTGCGCAGGAATCAAATTCTTGCCGCCTGCCTGCCAGTTCTTGTCGGCCATCAGTCACCCGCGGATTTCAACTGCGGAGTGTCTGGCTTGACGGGTTTGGATCGGGTAAACGCGTACCCCTGCAAGGCGAAAATGCGAGTTAAATTACGGCAATTGGCCGGACATGATTAATGCTTCACTAACGAAGGCCCTGTTTGGAGGGCGTTCCGAAGCGAATCCAACGGGTTGTTAGCGAAGCTCGCCCGCGAACAAAGCGCTGCTACGCGCGATTGACGCTGGGGCAGCGCAGCCTTAACGAGGCGTCGAATGGCCCCCAATCTCAGAGTTTGAAGCGCCCCGCGAATGGATAGAGTTGACTGTGTCGTGATCGGGGCGGGGGTGATCGGTTTAGCGGTCGCACGACGGCTGGCGCAGTTAGGCCGCGAGGTGATCGTGCTGGAGGCGGCCGAGGGTATCGGCACCGTCACCTCGTCGCGCAACTCTGAGGTGATTCACGCCGGAATCTACTACCCGGCCGGCAGCCTGATGGCGCGGATGTGCGTCAGCGGCAGGCACGCGCTGTACGCATATTGCCGGGAGCACGGCATTCCCCATCGCAATTGCGGCAAGCTGATCGTGGCGACCACGCCGAAGGAAACCGCAAAACTGGCGTCGATCAGGGCACACGCCGAAGCCAACGGCGTCGACGATCTCAAGACCCTCTCCGGCGACGCCGCCCGTGACCTCGAACCCGCGCTCAACTGCGACGCCGCGCTGCTCTCGCCTTCCACCGGCATCATCGACAGCCACGCTTTCATGTTGGCGCTGCGCGGAGAAGCCGAAGGTGCCGGGGCGGCGCTGGCCTTTCACACCCCATTGCTGCGCGCCAAAGCAGATCGTGGCCGGGTCGAACTCGACGCCGGCGGCGAGGCGCCGATGACGCTTGAGTGCAGGCTTCTGGTCAATGCCGCGGGGCTGAATGCGTCCGCGGTCGCGCGCGGCATCGAGGGCATGCCGATCGAATTGATCCCGCACGCTTATCTCGCCAAGGGAAACTATTTCAGCTGCAGCGCGCGGGCGCCCTTTTCGCACCTGATCTATCCGGTGCCCGAACCCGGCGGGTTGGGGGTGCACCTCACCCTCGACATGGCGGGCCAGGCCCGGTTCGGTCCCGACGTTGAATGGGTCGAGAGCATCGACTACGCCGTCGATCCGGCGCGGGCGGAACGATTCTATCCGGCGATCCGGCGCTACTGGCCGACGCTGCCGGACGGCGCGCTGATGCCGAGCTATTCGGGGATTCGACCGAAGATTGTGCCGCCGGCGGTAGCGGTGCAGGATTTCCTGATCCAGGGGCCCAACAATCACGGGGTCGACGGGCTGATCAATCTGTTCGGGATCGAATCACCCGGGCTGACGTCCTCACTGTCGATCGCGGACTATGTCGGCGAACTTGCTAGCGCGTGAGCGCTAACGGCGCGACACAACGTCAACAGCATCATGCCCCGCAAGCGCGGGGCATTCCGATCCGGTGAAAAGGATTGCGGCAGCGCAGCATACCTCACCGTCCGCCTTCGCGGACGACGCCAGCGTATTGCGGTGCCCGTACTGAAAACTAGTGGAGCAAACTAGTGCAGCGTTTCCTCAGCGGTATGCCTCAACCGCTCGATCGCGTCCTTAACCATCAATTTCCGGCGCTTCAACTCAACAATTTGCAGGTCGTCTGTTGAAAGGTGCACGAGAGCTTCGTGCAATTCGTTTTCGAGAACCTTGTGTTTGCGTTCCAGTTCAACGAGATGCGCCTGAATTGCCATTCGAAACCTCCTCGGTTGGATGAGACTTCAGATTTGGTCCGGACCGTGAAGTGTACACGACTGCCCGAATCTGTCGATGGGGTTTGAAAAGCGCCCGCTCATATTTCGGCGGTCTTCTGTAACGAATCGTGAGTAAGGAACCCCAGCCTGCTTGCACACTCCGCTGGCAGGGACGATATTCCACAAGCGGCGTTTCGTAACCCTTTCGCAATCTCATCGCGTTTTTCAGCTAACGTACACCATGACCGACGAAGATGAGCGCGAACTCGAAACCGAGCTCGCACGGCTGCAACAGGAGCACCGCGATCTCGACGCGGCGATCGATGCGCTACATCAATCGCCGGCGCCGGATTTGTTGCGGCTGCAACGGTTGAAGAAACGCAAGCTGCAGTTGCGCGACCGCATCGCCTTCATCGAAGACCAGATCACGCCGGACATCATCGCGTAGTGTTCGTCATTCCGGGGCGCGTCGAAGACGCGCTCCGGAATGACCGCCCGAGATTCAAACGCCGCCCGTCAACTCTCGCAGCACACCGGCAATCTCGATTTGGCTGTAAGGCTTCGGCAGAAACCGGCCGCCTTCGGGCAGATCCGCTTCCCTCAAATCGATCTGGCCGGAGGTTGCGACGATCTTGATCGGGGGCCAGCGGCCCCTCACCGCCCGGGCGAGCTTCAAACCGTCCATCGAGCCAGGCATCTGGATATCCGTGAAAACCACATTGATGTCGCGGCGAGTTTCCAGAATGTCGATGGCTTCATCGGCACTGCCCGCCTCGACCACCTCGAATCCTGCGGCGGCAACCATATCGACCGCGTCCATTCGCAACAGAAATTCGTCCTCGACGACCAGCACCACGGGTCTTACCGCCCGAACGAGACCCATGCGCCGTACTCCCTGCGTATACGCATCAAGCGCCCGATATGGTTTTCGTTCCCGCTCTCGTCGTTCGGACGGAGACGCGCGAGTGCCTGGTAAAGCGCGCTAAGCGCTCGGGGTCAGGCCGTGCAAATCGGTTGCGGACACGCGTCGGGGCACTTGACGGACACTTGACGGGCACTTGACTCTTGGAGAACAAAATAGGAACATCGACAAAACCTCGCCACCCACCACCTCAGGAGTTTCACCATGTCCGAACCCGCCTCACCCTCCGATATCAGTCACTACGAGCAGGCCTGTGACCAGGCGATTGCGATGTGCGATGGCAACCTGCGCAGCACGATCAAGGCACTGATCATGGCGAACGAATATCTGGAAATCGAACTGCATGAATTGCAGGCGGCGGTTTCGAACTACGGCGGGGCGGCAAGATTGCCGCGCGTAAAGGACGATGCCGCCTGAGGGAATCGAACGGGGGGCAACACTCGAACAGGGAGCAATACCATGGCCGATGTCACCTACTACGTCGCGCTGCCCTTCCTGCAGGACGAGGCCGGCTCGCCGGTCGCGGGCGCGGCGGAAGAATGCCAGAGTTCTTCAGGCGCGTTACGTCGCGCGGAGATGTTGTCGCGAGCCGCCGGCAGCATCGGTGCGGTTGCCTTCAGCCGCACCGGCGATCCCATGATCGGCGAATTCGGCGACGCGAAGCTGCTCCGGAAATTCGGCAACGTGCCGGATGATCTGAGCGGGCTATAGACATAGAGCGTTTTCGAACGAAGTGGGAACCGGTTCGCGTGAAGAAAACGCGTCAAAACAAAAGACTAGAGCTTCGGTTCTGATTCGATCAGAACCGGTCACATCTAGGCATCAGCGCAATTGCCGGAAGAAAGCGCACACCTCGTCGGCCAGTAACGCCGGCTGTTCCAGCGCAGCAAAATGTCCACCCCTGGGCATGACGCTCCAGCGGCGAATATCGGTGAACACGCGCGCAGCCGCCGTGCGCGGTGGTTTGAGTATTTCGCGGGGAAATTGCGCATAGCCGGTCGGAACTGCGATCGTATCGCCGGCGGGCAGGATCGCCGAGCCGTGCAGGCGGGCATAATAGGGCCAGAACGACGAGCCGATCGCCCCGGTGAACCAGTAAAGCGAGATGTCGGCGAGCATGCGGTGCCGGCTGATTGCGCGCTCGACGTCGCCACCGCAATCGGACCAGGCGCGGAACTTCTCCACGATCCACGCAGCGAGCCCCGCGGGCGAATCCGTCAGGGCGAATGCGAGCGTCTGCGGCCGCGTGCCCTGGATCCACTGATAACCGGTCTCCTCGCGCGTCCAATGCGCAAGCTCGTCGAGGTAACGCCGCTCCTCCCCGGTCGGATTGGGAAAGGCGGAAGGATCGCGGCCCGCGGCCATCATCAGATTGATGTGGATTCCGATCAAGCGATCCGCATACGCATAGCCGAGCCGGCTGGTGACCGCGGCTCCCCAATCGCCACCTTGCGCGCCGAAGCGGACATAACCCAGCACGTCATGCATGAGGGCGGCGACACAATCCGCCATTTCGGGAACACCGAACCGCCTTTGGCCTGGGTGGAAGGATAGGCCGTACCCCGGCAACGACGGCGCCACCACGGTGAAGGCGTCGCGCGCATCGCCACCGAAGCGCGCTGGGTCGGTGAGGCGCGGGATGATATCGAGAAACTCGAACACCGAGCCGGGCCAGCCGTGCAGCAGGACGAGCGGCATCGGATCGGGACCGACGCCGGGAACATGCAAATAGTGAACGTCGATCCCCTCGAGCGGGACGCGGAATTGCGGAAAGGCGTTTAGCGCTGCTTCCTCGGCCCTCCAGTCAAATTCGTCGCGCCAGTATTCCGTGAGTTCGCGAACATAACCGACATCGGCGCCATAGGCCCATGCATCCCCGGGCGCCTGATCGGGGAAGCGCGTGCGGGCAAGGCGGTCGCGGAGGTCGGCGATGTCGGCGTCCGGGATATGAAGCGTGAACGGGGTGGGTTTGATTGCCATGATCCTCCTCACTCCTCATGCCGCCGTTGCGCCTTGCGCAGATACATCGCGCTGTCGGCTTCTTCCAACGCGCGATTGGCTTCGGCATGCGGGCCGAGAATGGCGACGCCCGCCGACGCCCCCGCTTTGACGGTGCGGCCGCCAAAGCTGAAGCTGAGCCGATCGATGTCTTCTTCCAGCGCCGCCGCTTTCGCCTTGGCGTCGGTCTCGCTGAGATTCCACAACAACAGCGCGAACTCGTCGCCGCCAAGCCGCCCGATCACGTCGGAGGAGCGGATCTGGCGCGACACCGCGGCAACAATGGCCTTGAGCACAGAATCGCCGGCGGCGTGTCCGAACTCGTCGTTGATCGGCTTCAAGCGATCGACGTCGAGCACGATCAGCGCGCCGCCAGCCTGATAACGCTTGATGTAGGCGATCGCGCGATGGAGTTCGCGCTCAAAGCCGCGCCGGTTCGGAATACCCAGCAAGAAGTCGGTATCCGCGGACGCCTGCAGTTCCTCGATCCGTGCCAGCGCTTGCGCCAATTGGGCCCTGAGCCGGCGAATCCTCGGCTTGGCGTCATTGGGCGCGGTCGACTTCGGGGGCGCCGCTTTTTTCGCCAGGCTAGCGCGCGTCGGCACGGCCTTGCGCTCCGCCGCGGCAGTTTTGCGGCGTTTCGCGGCGTTCGGCGCGGCCCCCCTGGTTTTTTTCTTCATCGGCAACCCTAAGTTCTTCATGGATATCCCTAAGAAGACTTGCCGGGATTCACCAAGTCAGGATAGTCCATTCCTGTCCCCTTGCCACGCCTTGCCGAAGCTTGGGCGGATCTTATAATCCGGCCTATGCTTTTGGATTCCCGAAAAGAATTGACCGCATGACCGCGCCTGTTGCCATCATCATGGGAAGCCAGTCGGACTGGCAAACCATGCGCCACGCCGCTGACACGCTCGCAGCGCTCGGCGTCGCATGCGAGAAACGCATCGTCTCCGCGCATCGCACCCCGGACAGGCTGTTCGCCTTCGCCAAAGGCGCCAAGGCGGCCGGCTTCAAGATCATCATCGCCGGCGCCGGAGGGGCTGCGCATTTGCCGGGGATGGCGGCCGCGCTCACGGAGCTTCCGGTGTTCGGCGTCCCCGTCGAATCCAAGGCGCTGACCGGCGTCGATTCGCTGCTCTCCATCGTGCAGATGCCCGCGGGCGTTCCGGTCGGGACGCTCGCGATCGGCAAGCCCGGTGCCATCAACGCCGCATTGCTGGCGGCGAGCGTGCTCGCGCTGAGCGATCCGGCGCTGGCGGGCCGGCTTGCGGTCTGGCGCAAACAGCAGACCGACGCTGTCACCGAGCGTCCGGAGGGATCTGCGTGACCGCCTTGCATCAGGTGAAGCTCAAGCCCGGCGACACCATCGGCATACTCGGCGGCGGCCAATTGGGCCGGATGCTGGCAATGGCGGCGGCGCGCCTTGGCTTGCGATGCCAAGTGTTCTCGCCCGATCCGGAATCGCCGGCGTTCGACGTCGTGATGAATGCGACCTGCGCGGAATACGCCGATGTCGAGGCGCTGGAATTGTTCGCCGCCGACGTCGACGTCATCACTTACGAATTCGAGAATGTGCCGGCCGCAGCCGCCATGATCCTCGCCGCGCGCCGTCCGGTATTGCCGGAGCGGCAAATCCTCGAAACCACCCAGGATCGCCTCGCCGAGAAAGATTTTGTCAAGCGGCTCGGCATTGGCACCGCCGACTACGCTGACGTGTCGTCGGTGGTTAGCTTGCGTGCCGCGATTGCACGCATCGGCCTGCCCGCCGTGATCAAGACCAGGCGCTTCGGCTATGACGGCAAGGGTCAGGCGATCATCCGCGACGGTGACGATCCGGATCAGGTCTGGGAGGAGCTCGGCACTAGATCCGCCATCCTCGAGGCCTTCATTCCGTTCGAGCGCGAAGTCTCGATGATCGCCGCGCGCTCGGCCGACGGCCACGTCGAGTGCTTCGACGTCACCGAGAACGAACACCGCGACCACATCTTGAAAATCTCGCGCGCACCGGCGGCGATCTCGGACGCGCTGGCCGCAGAAGCGCGCGCGATCGCGGAGAGGATCGCCCGCGAACTCGATTATGTCGGCGTCCTGGCGGTCGAGATGTTCGTGGTGGAAGGCCCAAGCGGGCCGACGCTACTGGTCAACGAGATCGCGCCGCGGGTGCACAATTCGGGGCACTGGACGCTCGACGGCGCGTCGGTGTCACAGTTCGAGCAGCATATCCGCGCCATCGCGGGCTGGCCGCTCGGCAAGCCGGTCCGTCATGGCGAGGTCACCATGACCAACCTGATCGGCGACGAAATCAACAGCTACGAGCAGTGGCTGACCGTCCCGGGTGCGACCGTTCACCTCTACGGCAAGGGTCCGCCGCGGCCCGGCCGGAAGATGGGGCATGTGACGCAGGTCGGAATATTGCCGCCCAAAATCACGTGATCGGGGCGATCAGGGCTGATTTGGCCGCGCTTTATCCGCATAATTCCGTATCCGCCGGTGGACATTGCCGGCTTTGTCTGATACATCCGCGCACTCAAGGTTAAGGGCTCGGCCTTTCCCCGCCCTTTGCTTTAATCAGAATTCCAATCCGACTAATTGAAAGAGGATGCCGCGTGCAGGTTCTCGTTCGCGATAACAATGTCGATCAAGCCCTCAAGGCGCTGAAGAAGAAGATGCAGCGCGAGGGTATTTTCCGCGAGATGAAGCTCCGCGGCCACTATGAAAAGCCCTCCGAGAAGAAGGCCCGCGAAAAGGCCGAAGCCGTGCGCCGCGCGCGCAAGCTCGCCCGCAAGAAGCTGCAGCGCGAAGGTCTGTTGCCGATGAAGCCGAAGCCGGTGTTTGGCGCAGGTCCGGGCGCCGAGCGCGGTGGTCCCGGCGGCGGCCGTGGCGGTCCCGGCGCAGGTCCGCGCGGGTCGCGCTGAACAAAAGTTTTGCAGATTTGAGTTTGGTGACGCGGGCCCCGGTGGTCCGCGTTATCTTTTTTGAACGATGCATTTTGCGACGCGGCAAGCTACCAATCACGGGATAAGCCGCGCGAGTGATCTGCATCGATGGCCTTTCCGGTTCCCCGTCCTTTTTCCGGAGCTGCGCGGCTTGGTCTGCGCGCGTGGGTCCCGATCGCATCGATCGCGATCGCGTTGTGCGGCTGCTCGATCAATCTGGGATCGTTGTCACCGGAGCCCAGTTCCGAAGCTCCGAAGGCGGTTCCCGCCGGAGCCGAAATAGCCGATGCACAGGCCTACAATTTGCGCGGCCAGGCGCTGGTACGATCCGGAAAAACCGACGAGGCGCTTGCCGAGTTCGATCACGCGATCGCGCTCGATCCTCACAACGCCGACGCGCTGTACAACCGCGGCCTGCTCTATCAGAGCGACAAGCAACATCCACTTGCGATCGACGATTTCTCCGCGGCCAACGGCCTGACGCCGCAGCGGGCCGAGCCGCTATTGGCTCGCGCGATCAGTTACCTCGCGCTCGACAAATTCAAGGAAGCCGCCGCCGATCTCGATGAGGCGTCGGAGGCCGACCCCCAGAATGCCCAGATCTGGACCACAAGGGGGCTTGCCTATGAGCGCCTTGGCGATCGGGCCAAAGCCGCCGCCTCATACGCTCGCGCCATCAGCCTTCACCCCAAAGATGAGACCGCGCGAAGCGGCTTTGCCCGGGTCGGCGGCAAGGCGGAATAGCGCCGCGACGGCTGGCGACAATTCAACGCTTTAGCTATTTCGGCAATACCGCGTGAAACACCGACTTGGCGGCCGACAGCACGTCTTCGGCGACCGTCCTGTGTTCCCGCGCCGGCAGGTCGGTCGCGTCGGCATGCAGATCGAGTGGCGCCGACGGCAGTGCGGGTGGAATGTCGGCCGGCGGGACCGGACGACGCGGATCGTCAGCGGCGTAAGGCGGCCTCGCCTGTGACGATCCCGCCGACTGGTCGAAGGTCTCGGTTCCCGGCGTCGAGACCATGATCGGCGGCGGAAGCGGCCGAACCGGCGCCGCCGCGACCGGAGGCGCTGACACGACACGGGGCGCGTCGGGGGTACGGGGTGCGTCCGGGCTGCGCGCAGCCTCTTGCGTGCGGGACGAACCGTCACCTGTGCCACGCAGGCGTTCGATTGCAGCCCGCGCCAGCTCGGCGGCATCGCGATGCTCATCGGGAGCGATAGCCGCCTCGACCGGCGGGGCGGTGTTCGGAGCGGCGACAACCGGAGCCGCAGCCGGCGCGGCAAAAGGCTGCACCGGAGACTGCGGCGAAGCACCCTTGGCCACCGCCTTTTCGCGCAGCACGGGCTGATGCCGGCGCGGTTCCACCGGCATGCTTGCGGTTTCCGTCGACTTGTCAGCAGGCTTGTCGACCGCCGCTTTCTCGGCCGGCTTGTCGGCTACCGCCTTGTCGGCCACCGGTTTGTCCACGGGCTTGTCAGCCGACGCCGGCTTTTCGGCTGCCGTTTTCTCGAGTAGGGCCTTTTCGGAGATGCCCTTGGCCTTGACCCCAGGCTCGGGGAGGTTGGCGACGTCGACGGATTTCGCAGACGGCTTGCTGACGGGCTTTGCGGGCTCGGTCTTGGCTTCTGCCGTCGGCTCAGTCGTCGAAACCGCGGCCGCAACCGGCGCGTTCACGGCGGGCCTGGTGATGATGTAGTGATTGACGACATAGGCCCCGATGATGGTCGCCGCCACCGACGGCAACATATCCATCGCCATTTTCGAGAGGTATTTCAGCATGCCGACCACTCCCCGCGCCCCGCGGATTGATGCGGGAACTTTGAGGCACATTAAGGGATCAACTGCGACAGATCGGTGGCAATTCGATACTAATCGGTTAACGAAGCGCTCAGGGTTTAAGCTCGACCTCCAGGAACACGATCTCGCTGGCGGTCTCGTTAAGCACGTCATGTTCCACGCCCGCTTTACGGAAGTAGGATTTGCCGAGGCCGAGCTTGGCCTTGGAACGCTCCCCATTGGGTGCCACGATGGTCATTTCGCCCGAGGTCACGGGAACGATGACGTAGTCCATCTCGTGAATGTGATGACCGGTGGCGCTGCCCGGGGCCAGCCGCCACTCGGTGACGCGGACCTCTGGCGTGTCGACCTGAACGTCAGATTTGGCGCTTAACATGACCGGATTCTCCAGACCTCAGGGCACAAATACCAGGAATACGAATATCGCAAACACCACCAAATGAACCAGCCCGAACAGGATGTTGGTGCGGCCGGTGCCGAAGGTCAGCATGCTCAGCAGCAACGTCATCACCAAGAGCACCGTTTCCTGGTCATTGAGCCCAAGTACCAGTTGCTTGTCCAGCGCGTAGGCCGCAACCGCGACCGCCGGGATCGTCAGCCCGATGGTCGCCAGCGAAGAGCCGAGCGCGAGGTTGATGCTCTTTTGCAGGTCGTTCTTGCGTGCGGCCGCGACCGCGGCGACGCTCTCGGGCAGCAGGATCAGAAGCGCCACCAGCACGCCGGCAAAGGCCGGCGGCGCGCCGATCCGCTCCGTTGCGAAATCCACCACGAGCGAGAATTTTTTCGCAAGCAGCACTACACCCAGCAGCGAGACCAACAGCAGCACGACGCTCAACCCAAGCATCCGGTTCGATATGTGCGCGTCCTCACCGGGATCCCCGGTGGCTCCGATGATGAAATAATCCCGATGCCGGACGGTCTGGGTATAAAGAAATACGCCATAGAGAATCAGGGTGACGACGCTGACGAAACCGAGCTGAGCCGCCGAGTAGATCGGTCCTGGCGTGGTCAGGGTGTAGTTGGGCATGATCAGCGTCATGGTCGCCATCACGATCAGGACGCTGAGATAGAGGCTCGATCCGGTGACCTGCACATCCTGCTCGCGGTAGCGCAGCCCGCCAGCCAGGATGCAAATGCCGACCAGGCCGTTGCAGACGATCATCACCACCGCGAATACGGTATCGCGTGCCAATGTGGGCACGGGCTTTTCGCCGAGCATGATGGTCGCGATCAGCGCGACTTCGATGATGGTGACGGCCAGCGTCAACAGCAGCGTGCCGTAGGGCTCGCCGATCCGCTCCGCGATCACCTCGGCATGATGGACCGCGGCAAACACCGTGCCGAACAGGATCACGAGCAACACCACCGCAAATGCGAGCCCCGCGGGCGATGGCGTGAAGCTGACGCCGAGTGCGGTGGCGGCAGCAAAAAACAAAACCGACAGCGCGGGGAAAATCCACGCCGATCGCGGCATCGGGCCATGCGCGCTCATGTCACCACATCCTTAGGGTCTGGGGATGGACTATGCGTCAAAGAATGGCAGTCGTCAGTTGTTTGCAGCATTGATGAAATGTCGAGCCGTTTCGATCGCGCCATAATCATCCAGATTGTCATGACCACCGTCCGGAAACCGCACGAATAGTTTCGTTTCATGGGCAAGCGCGAACAGGCGCTCGCCAAAGGAAATCGGAATCACGGGATCATCGGTGCCATGCATGATCAGGAGCGGAGCGGTGACGCGGGCAATGCGCTGATCCGAGCGAAACTGATCTCGCATCAGCCAGCGTACCGGCACCCATCGAAACCGCGCACCCGCGATATCCGCCGTCGAGGTATAGGGCGCTTCCAGGATCAGCTTCCCAACCGGCTGTTCAGCCGCCAGCGCCACCGCAACCCCGGTCCCGAGCGAAAAGCCCCAGACGACGATCCGCTCCGGGGCATATCGCGCCGACGTGAAGGCATAAGCCGCCGCGGCATCCTGCAAGATTCCCCGCTCGCTCGGCTGTCCGCTCGAGCCGGCGTAGCCCCGGTACGACAGCGCGACGAGACCAGTCCCGTCCGAAACCATGCCGCGAAAGCGGCTGATGCGGCCAGCAAGAAAATCGCCGTTGCCGGGAAAATAGAGGATCACCGCATGACCGGGCTTTGCCGGAACGTGCCAGACGATGACTTTCTCACCGTCCGCGGTGGTCAAAACATGTTCTTCGGCTTCCGGGAAGCCGGCGGCTGCGGGTGCGGTGCGCGGAACCGGCGGGATCGGAAACAACCACGACCGCTGCTTGAAAAACAGCACGGCAAGGCCACAGGCATAGCTGACCGCAAGGATAATCAGGAGCCATTTCAGGACCGTCATGCGACGCCGCCGGCTGGCCTACATTCCCTTGACGATGTTCTCGGTCATCTTCTTGGCGTCGCCGAGCAGCATCATGGTGTTGTCGCGGTAGAACAAGGGATTGTCGATGCCGGCATAGCCCGAGGCCAGCGAGCGCTTGATGAACATCACGGTGCCGGCCTTCCAGACTTGCAGCACCGGCATGCCATAGATCGGCGATTTCGGATCGTCCTCGGCCGCGGGATTGGTGACGTCATTGGCGCCGATCACGAAGGCGACGTCGGCCTGCGCGAATTCGGAATTGATGTCCTCGAGCTCGAACACCTCGTCATAGGGCACATTGGCTTCGGCGAGCAGCACGTTCATGTGGCCCGGCATGCGGCCGGCCACCGGGTGGATGGCGTACTTCACCTCGACGCCTTCCTTCTTGAGATTGTCCGCCATTTCTCGCAGGGCATGCTGCGCTTGCGCCACCGCCATGCCGTAGCCGGGCACGATGATGACCTTCTGCGCGTTCTTCATGATGAACGAGGCATCGTCCGCCGAGCCGAGTTTGACCGGCTTGACCTCGCCGCCCCCCGCGCCCGCGGCGGCCGTCTCGCCGCCGAACCCGCCGAGGATGACCGAGATGAACGAGCGGTTCATAGCGTGGCACATGATGTAGGACAGGATCGCGCCGGATGAGCCGACCAGCGCGCCGGTGATGATCAGCGCCGAATTGCCGAGCGTAAAGCCGATGCCGGCGGCGGCCCAGCCCGAGTAAGAGTTCAGCATCGAGATCACGACCGGCATGTCGGCGCCGCCGATCGGAATGATCATGAGCACACCGAGCGCGAGCGCGATGATGGTGATCAGCCAGAAGTCGATCGCGCTGCCCGAGAGCACGAGGCCGACGATGAAGAACAACAGCGCCAGGGCGAGCAC
>DATBYN010000101.1:0-2331 GCA_036513695.1 Bradyrhizobium sp.
CGCAATGGTTTTAACGGTTTCCTGCGCGCTCTCCCCGGCGACCGGGCTTTCTTGCCACCGTCGCCCCTGAGAAGCTTGCTTCTCAAGAACTTGACGCCAGCGTCGGGGCGTCAGGACCACACGCCTTCTCCGTCCGCATCAGCGCCGTTCGTCAGAAGCGCATCCGCGTCCACCGCATCCCATCCCGCGTCCGTGACGATCGCGATACGCCCCTCGAGTGGGACGAGACGGGGTGAGTTCTAGAAGTGATTTGGGTCAAACGCTAAGCGGAATATTTTTCGAAATGGGACTGGACGACCCAAATCACGTTGATCCGGTTCAACAAATTAGCGCCACGGCGCGGGCCGCCGGAGTTCGCTGATCTTGCCCGTCGGGCAAATCAGTTGCGGCTGTGCGCACGCTTCACCCCTCGGGAGCCAAACGCCAGGTGCCCGCGGCGGTCCGCTCCAGTTTTGTCGGACGCAATCCGAACGGCTCGGGCGTGACACCGCGAATCCATAGATCCATGCGTTCGACGTCGACCTGAACGAAGGCCGCGTTGGCGCGGTCGGTCTCACTGGGAAAAAAGGCGTTGTAGCCTTCCTTCCAGAATTTTCGGACTTCGGAGGCGGCCTCGATCAGCGCGGCTCTGCCGTTCAACACCACGAACGCATCGTCATCGTGCTGAAAGATCAATCCGACCTTGCCGGCGCGTCGAATGTCGGATGCCTTGCGCGAGCGGCCGTCGGTCAGGAAGCGGATGATCCAGTCGTTCGCATAGGCCGCGGGCAGCAAACGCTCCATTGGCCGCGCGTTGGCGCCGCCGGTCTCGGCTTCGCTCACGAGCCAGCAATTCCGCACGCCGGCGATGGTCTTGGCCGCTCCTGCGAGCAGCCGGCTTACATCATCGCATCCATCTTTCGCTTGTGACATGGGAAAACCTCTCGGCATCAAGGTGACCGGTTTGCTTGATATCAATTATTGACCTCTCGGTCTAGACCATATAGTCTAGATCGAAATGGGACGGGCACTTTTCGACAATGCGGGCTTTCTCGCGGCGGCGCGCGCGCTGGCTTGCGAACGGGGCCCGAGCGCGGTCACGGTCGATTCCGTGGCGCGGCGGCTGAAGGCGCCGAAGGGCTCGTTCTATCACCGCTTCCGTTCGCGCGACGCGCTGCTCGGCGAGTTGTGGTTGAAGACCGTGCTTGCGTATCAGGAAGATTTCGTCGCTGCCGCCGACGCCGGCGATTGGCTCAGTGCTTCGCTTCACACGCCGCGTTGGGCGCGACTGCATCTCGACGACGCGCGGCTACTTTTGCTCTACAGCCGTCATGATTTCGTGCAGGGCGATTGGCCCGCTTCTCTCAAGCGTGGCGTGCGCGATCAGGCGCGGCGGCTCGAGGGCTGCCTGCAAAGCTTTGCACGGCAAGCGTTCGGCCGCGCAGGGCCGACGCAACTCCGCCGCGCGGCCTTTGTGCTGGCGGAAGTTCCGATCGCCGTCGTCAGGCCGCATCTCGAGCGGCGCGAGCCGCCGCCGGCGCTGGTCGATGAGCTGATCACGACGACGTTCCACGCGATCGTAGGCGGCGGGCGAGGGAAGAGCGGCGAGGGCGCTTCGTAGCCCGGATGGAGCGAAGCGCAATCCGGGATCGCGATCTCAATGAACCGCGGCCCCGGATTTCGCGGAGCCTGTCATCGGGCGCGCGTTCGCGCGACCCGTTGGCTCCATCCGGGCTACAGGCCCCTATCAACACGTCGTCCCGGCCTTGAGCCGGGACCCATACGCTGCGGCCTCTGGAAGAGGCGCTGTGGCAGTTGCCTTTGCTAACAATCAAGATCGGTGGTTATGGGTCCCTGCTTTCGCAGGGACGACAATGGATGTTGATTGGCGCATCTTTATCAACACGTCGTCCCTGCCTTGAGCCGGGACGACGATGGATGGTTGGTCGAGTTACGCCTGCTCCTCCACATCCGCCTCCGTCACCGGAAACGGCACGCCCGGACGATAGAGTTTTACCGGACGAATTTCGTACATCGCGGATGGATTGACGCTGCGTAGCTCGCGCGCGGCGGCGATGGCGGCGTCGCGGCCCTCGCAGTCGAACACGTAAAAGCCCAACAGCTGCTCTTTGGATTCGGTGAAGGGGCCGTCGGTCACCACGCCTTTGCCGGGGCCGCGCAGCACGCAGGCGCCGTTGGTGGCCCCGAGCCGTGCCGCCGGCCCGAGCCGTCCCTGCTGATTGAGGCGGCCGTGGACTTTTTTCAAATCAACCATCACCGCCGCGTCTTCTTGCGGGGTCCAGGACGCGACTTCCTCTTCGAAATGATAGGCCAGGATAGCGTAGAGCATGG
>DATBYN010000102.1:0-8111 GCA_036513695.1 Bradyrhizobium sp.
CTATGCACCGCAAAGCAACTTTTCGCGCCCGAGGGGCGTTGCACTGGCTTGGACTCAAGGGGATACAGATGCTATCCAGCCTTCGCTTCCCGTCGCCGGCAGGCCTCTGCCGAGGCCATCCGCCCAAGCGGCGGATCGCCACAAAACATCTCATTTCAAGCGGATTTTCATCATGACCCGCGTCGATCATTCCCGAATGGCCAATGCGATCCGCGCACTGGCAATGGATGCCGTCGAAAAGGCGAAATCCGGCCATCCCGGCCTGCCGATGGGCGCCGCTGATGTGGCGACCGTGCTGTTCACGCAATTCTTGCAGTTCGATGCCGCCGATCCGCATTGGCCGGACCGCGACCGCTTTATTCTGTCGGCCGGTCACGGCTCGATGCTGTTGTATGCGCTGCTCTATCTCACCGGCTATCCGGAAATGACGCTGGATGAGATCAAGAATTTCCGGCAGCTCGGCTCCAAGACCCCCGGACATCCTGAGAATTTTCTCACCCCCGGCGTCGAGGCGACCACCGGGCCGCTTGGCCAGGGAATCTCTTTTTCGGTCGGCTCGGCATTGGCCGAGCGGCTGCTGGCGGCGGAATTCGGCGACGGTATCGTCGATCACTATACGTATGTGCTGTGCTCGGACGGCGATCTGATGGAAGGCGTCAGTCATGAAGCGGCCGCGCTTGCCGGGCACCTGAAACTAAAGAAGCTGATCTTCCTGTACGACGATAACGGCATCACCATCGACGGCCCGATCACGCTAACCGACAGCGTCGACCAAGTGACGCGCTTCAAGGCCCATGGCTGGAACGCGGTCCGGATCGACGGCCATGACCAGAAGGCGATCGCTGCCGCAATCACGCAGGCGCAGTCGTCCGACCGCCCGTCGTTGATCGCCTGCAAGACCATCATCGGCTTCGGCGCTCCGACCAAAGCCGGCACCTCGAAAGCCCATGGCGAACCGCTAGGCCCCGACGAACTCTTGGCCGCGAAGAAGGCGCTGGGCTGGGATTACGGCCCGTTCGAGATCCCCGACGACGTTCTGGCCGCATGGCGCAATGTCGGCAAGCAGGGCGCCAGCGCCAACGCCGATTGGCGCAGCCGTTTTGATGGCATGAATGATGCGAAACGCGACGAATTCGCGAGGCGCGTGATCGAGCGAAGGCGCCCGGAAGGGCTCGCCGACGCCATCCGCAAGCTCAAAGACAAATTGGTCGCCGAGCCGCCGACGATTGCCACCCGCAAGGCGAGCGAGATGGCGCTCGAGGCGCTGGTCCCGGTGCTGCCCGAATTGCTGCTCGGCTCGGCCGATCTGACGCCGTCCAACAACACCCGCACCAAGGGCCTGAAGGAAGTAACCCCGAGCGATTTTTCCGGCCGCTACATCCATTACGGCATCCGCGAAATGGGCATGGCGGCGGCCATGAACGGCATTTCGTCCCATGGCGGCTTCGCGCCGGCCGGCGGCACCTTCCTGTGCTTCACGGACTACGCGCGTCCCTCGATGCGGATCGCGGCGCTGTCGCATACGCCGGTGGTCTACGTCATGACCCACGATTCGATCGGGCTCGGCGAAGACGGACCGACGCATCAGCCGGTCGAGCATCTGGCGGCGCTCCGCGCGATGCCGAACATGCGCGTGTTCCGCCCGGGGGACGCGGTGGAAACCGCCGAGTGCTGGCAGCTCGCGCTCGAACGCACCACCGGCCCCACGGTGTTGGCACTGTCGCGGCAAAACCTGGCTCCGGCGCGCACCTCGGCCAGCTCGGAAAATCTATGCAGCCATGGCGGCTACGAACTGGTGGCCGCGCAGGGCGAGGCGAAAGTGTCGCTCTATGCGTCGGGCTCGGAGGTTGAAATCGCCGTCGCCGCGCAGAAACAGCTGGCCGGACGCGGCATCGCGGCGCGGGTGGTCTCGGTGCCCTCGCTGGAACTGCTGCTGGCGCAACCGGCGCAACAGCGCCAGGCGATCATCGGCAATGCTCCGGTCAAAATCGCGATCGAAGCCGCGGTCCGGTTCGGCTGGGATGGCGTGATCGGCCCGGACGGGATTTTCATCGGCATGAGCACGTTCGGGGCCAGCGCCCCGGCGAAAGCGCTGTACAAGCATTTTGGGATTACGGCGGAGGCCGCTGTCGAGGCTGCGTTAAACCGCCTGAATGCGAGGTAGCGCTGCGGGAACGTTCGGGTTTATGATGCATTGCAACGACGGCTCGTTCGGGGGAGCATGAATGCCCAGAACTAGCCGAGCCCGCTGAAAACAATGAGATTTTCGAACTTTTGAGGAGGAGTTGAATGGCAATCCGGGTCGGGATCAACGGATTTGGCCGCATCGGCCGCAACGTGCTGCGGGCTATCGCCGAGTCCGGCCGCAAGGATATCGAGGTGGTCGGCATCAACGATCTCGGCCCGGTCGACACCAATGCCCATTTGCTGCGCTTCGATTCGGTCCATGGCCGCTTTCCCGGCACCGTGACCGTCGACGGCGATACGATCAGCCTCGGCAACGGCAAGATCAAGGTGTCGGCCGAACGCGATCCTGCAAAACTGCCGTGGCAGGCGCTTGGCGTCGACATCGCGCTGGAATGCACCGGCATCTTCACCGCCAAGGACAAGGCCGCCGCGCATCTGACCGCCGGCGCCAAGCGCGTGCTGGTTTCGGCGCCCGCCGACGGCGCCGACGCCACCATCGTCTACGGCGTCAACCACGACAAACTGACAAAAGATCATCTCGTCGTCTCCAACGGCTCCTGCACCACCAATTGCCTCGCGCCGGTGGCGAAAGTCCTGAACGACACCGTCGGCATCGAGACTGGCTTCATGACCACGATCCATGCTTATACCGGCGACCAGCCGACGCTGGATACGCTACACAAGGACCTCTATCGCGGCCGGGCGGCCGCGATGTCGATGATCCCGACCTCGACGGGTGCCGCGAAAGCGATCGGCCTGGTGCTGCCGGAACTGAAGGGCAAGCTCGACGGCGTCTCGATCCGCGTGCCGGTACCGAACGTCTCGGTGATCGATCTGAAGATCGTCGCGCAACGTGCAACCACCAAGGAAGAGGTCAACGACGCCATGAAGCGTGCCAGCGAGCAGCAGCTCAAGGGCATCCTGGGCTATACTACGTTTCCCAACGTCTCGATCGACTTCAATCACGATCCGCATTCCGCGACCTTCCACATGGACCAGACCAAGGTGCAGAACGGCACGCTGGTGCGGGTGATGGCGTGGTACGACAATGAATGGGGTTTTTCCAACCGCATGGCGGACACCGCCGTCGCGATGGGGAAACTGCTGTAGGAATTTATCGTCATGGCCGGGCTTGTCCCGGCCATCCACGTCTTGATGTCGCAAAAAGAAAGACGTGGATGCCCGGCACAAGGCCGGGCATGACGACGTGGGAAGCAAGCGTCACATGAAGCAATTCCGCACCCTCGAAGACGTCGACGTGAAGGGCAAGCGCGTGCTGCTCCGCGTCGATCTCAACGTACCCATGGAAAATGGCCACGTCACCGACGCGACAAGGCTAGAGCGCGTCGCGCCGACCATCACCGAGATATCCGCCAAGGGCGGCAAGGTGATCCTGCTCGCGCATTTCGGCCGGCCCAAGGGACGCGACCCCAAGGAATCGCTCAAGCCCGTTGCCGCGGCGTTAGCGGAAGTGATCAAGAAGGAGGTCGCGTTCGCGGACGATTGCATCGGGGAAGTCGCGCAAAAGGCCGTCGCGGCGATGAAGGACGGCGACATCCTTTGTCTGGAAAACACCCGTTTCCATAAGGAAGAAGAAAAGAACGATCAGGCTTTTGTCGCGGAACTCGCAAAACTCGGCGACATCTGGGTCAACGACGCGTTCTCGGCAGCGCATCGGGCGCACGCCACGACCGAGGGCCTCGGCCATGTGCTGCCGGCCTATGCCGGCCGCACCATGCAGGCCGAGCTCGGGGCGCTCGGCAAGGCATTGGAGCACCCGACCAAGCCGGTGATCGCGATCATCGGCGGCGCAAAAGTCTCCACCAAGATCGATCTGTTGGAAAACCTCGTCAAAAAAGTCGACGCGATGGTGATCGGCGGCGGCATGGCCAACACCTTCCTGCACGCGCAAGGCGTCGGCATCGGCAAGTCATTGGCGGAGAAGGATCTGGCGGCAACCGCGCTGCGGATCATGGAGAAGGCGGAAGCCGCGAATTGCGCCATCATCCTGCCGGTCGACGCCATCGTCGCGTTTCAGTTCCAGGCCAACGCGCCGTCCCATGCCTACGGCCTCGATGCCATCCCGTCGGACGGCATGATCCTCGACGTCGGCCCGCAGTCGATCGAGCGGGTTCTGGCCGCGATCGACGATGCCGCAACGCTGGTCTGGAATGGCCCGCTCGGCGCCTTCGAGCTGCCGCCATTCGACCGCGGCACCGTGGCGGCGGCGCGCCATGCGGCGGCGCGGACCAAGGCGAAGAAGCTGATTTCGGTCGCCGGCGGCGGCGACACCGTGGCGGCGCTGAACCAGGCCGGGGTCGCCCAGGATTTCACTTATGTCTCGACCGCGGGCGGCGCGTTTCTTGAATGGATGGAAGGCAAACCCCTGCCCGGTGTCGAGGTTTTGAAGATACGCTAGATTTAGCCCGGACCCTTTCCGGCCCCTTTGACTACCCCTTGCATCGAGGCCAAACGCGGAGAACAGGACAGATGGCTCGCATCACGTTGCGTCAATTGCTCGACCATGCGGCGGAACACGATTACGGCGTGCCGGCCTTTAATATCAACAACATGGAGCAGGCGCTCGCGATCATGGACGCCGCCTCCAGCCTCGATGCCCCGGTCATCATCCAGGCTTCGCGCGGCGCGCGGTCCTATGCCAACGACATCATGCTCAGGCACATGATGGACGCCGTTACCGAGATCTATCCGCAGATCCCGGTTTGCGTGCATCTCGACCACGGCAATGAGCCCGCCACCTGCATGACCGCGATCCAGGCCGGTTTTACCTCGGTCATGATGGACGGCTCGCTGAAGGCCGACGGCAAGACGGCCGCTGACTGGGACTACAATGTCGGCGTCACCAGAAAGGTCACCGACATGGCCCATCTCGGCGGCATCTCGGTGGAGGGCGAATTGGGCGTGCTGGGCTCGCTAGAGACCGGCATGGGCGACAAGGAAGACGGCCACGGCGCCGAGGGAAAACTCTCCCACGACCAGCTTCTCACCAATCCGGACGAGGCGGTCAAATTCGTCAAGGAGACAAAAGTCGACGCGCTTGCGATCGCGATGGGCACCTCGCACGGCGCCTACAAGTTCACCCGCAAACCGGACGGCGATATCCTCGCCATGAACGTGATCGAGGAAATCCACCGCAAATTGCCGAACATGCATCTGGTGATGCACGGTTCGTCCTCGGTGCCGCAGGACCTGCAGGAGATCATCAACGCCAATGGCGGCAAGATGAAGCCGACCTGGGGCGTGCCGGTGTCCGAGATCCAGCGCGGCATCAAGAACGGCGTGCGCAAGATCAACATCGACACTGATAATCGCATGGCGATGACCGGCCAGATCCGCAAGGTCTTGAACAGCAACCCGGAAGAGTTCGATCCGCGCAAATATCTCAAGCCCGCGATGGAGGCGATGGCCAAGCTTTGCAAGCAGCGGCTGGAGGAATTCAACACCGCGGGTCAGGCCAGCAAGATCAAGAAGGTGCTCACCACCGCCGAGATGGCGAAGCGTTACGTCAAGGGCGAGCTCGATCCGAAAGTCGCATGATTTCGGCCCGTCGGGCTTTTTCCCGCCCCTTTTTTGGCCGTAGTCCGGGGGCATCAAGCCGACATCATGGCCACTAAACCCGCGCCACCGCGCCCGGTGCCGCGTCTCTACCTCGCGACACCGGAGGTGGACGATCCCGCATCGCTCGTGGCGAACCTGCCTGCTTTGCTGGCCGGAGCCGACGTCGCGGCGGTGCTGGTGCGGCTCAAGCCGACCGACCCGCGCAGCATGATTTCGCGAATCAAGGCCTTGGCGCCTGCGATCCAGCAACGCGGTGCGGCGCTGTTGCTCGACGGCCATGCCGAGCTGGTCGCGCGCAGCGGTGCCGATGGCGCGCATCTGACCGGGATCGACGCCCTGCAGAAGGCGCTGCCAACCCTGAAACCCGATCGCATCGCCGGCGTCGGCGGGCTCGCAACGCGGCATGATTCGATGACCGCTGGCGAAATCGGCGCGGATTACGTGCTGTTCGGCGAGCCCGATGCGCAGGGAAAGCGGCCTTCAACCGAGGCGATTGCCGAGCGATTGCAATGGTGGGCCGAATTGTTCGAGCCGCCCTGCGTCGGCTTTGCGGCTTCCCGCGAAGAGGCTTATGAGTTCGCGGTAGCCGGCGCAGATTTCGTACTGGTCGGCGATTTCATCTGGGCCGATCCGCGCGGCGGTTTAGTCGCGCTGGCCGAGGTGGAGCAGGCGATCCGGCAGGCGCATGCCGCAATGTCCGGAAAAGCCAAAGCCGAACAGGGATAGCGCCGGAATGATCCTGCGTCCCATAGCGATCCTCGCATGCTTTGTCGTGCTGACGTCAGGCGCGGCAGCGCAAATCTCGCTATCGCCCCCGCCCGCTCAGACGCCGCCCGCTCAAACCCCGCCAGCCACCGGCCAACCGGCCGCCAAGCCGAAGGCAAAACCCCATACGCTCGCCAAGAAGCCCGCGGCGGCGCCAAAACCCGGGGCAACGCCGGCGCCGGCCGCCACCGTCACGCCGGCCCCCACACCCGACGATCCCAATGTCGATCAGGTTTACGGCGCCTATCAGCGCGGCATGTACAAGACCGCGTTCGATCTGGCGAGCAAGCGGGCGCAGGACCGGGGCGATCCCAAAGCCATGACGATGCTCGGCGAGCTCTACGCCAACGCGATGGGGGTCAAGCGCGATTATGCCAAGGCCGCCGACTGGTACAAGCGCGCCGCCGATGGCGGCGACCGCGAGGGCATGTTCGCCCTCGCCATGATGCGCCTCTCAGGCCGCGGCGGCGCAACCAACCGCGAGGAAGCGGTCAAACTGCTGGCGTCCTCGGCCAAGCTCGGCAATCCGAAGGCGGCGTATAATCTGGCGCTGCTCTATCTCGACGGACAGACGCTGCCGCAGGATATCAAGCGCGCGGCCGAATTGCTTCGGCAAGCCGCCGACGAGGGCAATCCGGAAGCGCAATACGCGCTCGCGACCTTTTACAAGGAAGGCACCGGCGTCGAGAAGGACATGGAAAAGGCGGTGCGGCTGTTACAGGCGGCTTCCCTCGCCGACAATGTCGATGCCGAGGTCGAATACGCCATCGCGCTCTATAACGGCACCGGCACGCCGAAAAACGTCGCCGCCGCGGTAGCCCTGCTGCGCAAGGCCGCCAGGCAAAACAGCCCGATCGCCCAAAACCGCCTGGCGCGCGTGCTGGTGAGCGGACAGGGCGCGCCGACCGACAAGATCGAGGGCCTCAAATGGCACATTGTCGCGAAAACCGCGGGCAAGGGCGACCCCCTGCTGGACGAAGCGCTCAACGAATTAAGCCCCGAGGACCGCGCCAAGGCGGAAGCTGCCGCGCGCAAATGGCTCGGCACCAAATGATCCGCCTTGACGCCGCCGCAGCCGCAGGGCACCCACTGCTATCAACCCCACCCATCCCTGTCCTGACCTGACGCTTCGGGTCGTCTTGAGCCGAGATCATGCTGCATTCAGCCCTTATCAACGTCATGGTCAAAGCCGCGCGCCGCGCCGGCCGCAGCCTCAAGCGCGATCTCGGCGAAGTCGAGAATCTCCAGGTGTCGCTGAAAGGGCCGGCCAATTTTGTCTCGCTCGCCGACAAGCGCGCCGAGGAGATGCTGCACGACGATCTTATCAAGTCGCGGCCGGGCTACGGTTTTATCGGCGAGGAAGGCGGCGCGCGGATCGGCGAGGACAAGACCCACACCTGGATCGTCGATCCGCTCGACGGCACCACCAACTTCCTGCACGGCATCCCGCAATTTGCCATTTCGATCGGCCTGCAGCGCGAAGGCACGATGATTGCGGGGGTGATCTACAACCCCGCCAATGACGAGCTCTACACCGCCGAACGCGGCAAGGGCGCCTTCCTCAACGACCAGCGGTTGCG
>DATBYN010000103.1:0-2393 GCA_036513695.1 Bradyrhizobium sp.
TTTGTCGATATCTCGACGAGGGGAGTGCGATCTTGATGCCGCTTTTTCGTATCGCCGATAGCCGACGTTGATGATTAAATCTGAGTATCCCGGACCGCCAGCAAGATGACCAATGAACTGCCGGGAATCAAGGACATTGCCTGGGCTTCACTTGGAACGCAGTTGCGAGATGAATGCGCCTTCTCTCGTCGTCCCGGCGAACGCCGGGACCCATACGCCGCGGCGGGTGTTTTGAGAGGCGCTGTCCGACGGCTTTCGCGCAACAACCAAAGCCTGTGGTTATGGGCGTTCGCCGGGACGACGGTGGAGTTTTTCGCGAAAAGATTCGCTCAGCCGCGAAACTTTGTCTCCATCGCGCGCCGTATTTTGACCGTTTCGTTATCGGCATCGATCTCGACATCGTTCCAGCGCACTACCGATCCGTGGGCGATGTCGTTTTTCAATTTCACCCGATGCGCCAACCCGATCGGTAGCGCGCCGGCTCTGAGGCTCGTGGCTGCCGGCATCAGTTTGCCCCACACGGTATAGCCGCCTTCGCCGTCGAGCATCTCGCCCGCGCGCAAGCTCCGTTTTGCCACCGAGGCGACGTCGCCGCGAAAATCGAAAGCTTGCCCGGTCGCCTCGCCGCGCAGCGCCGCGGAGAGAATGGAGATGTTCAATTCCAGTCCGATCAGATGATAGGGCTTGTACATTGCAGCGTAGCGCCCGCTGGCATCGGTCTTCAGCCCATATTGCTTGAAACAATCCGCCGCATAACCGTTCGGCGCTTCCAACACGACATAGACGCCCCAGCGCAAATCCCGAAACACCGGGCGTCCATCGCGCTCCAGCGACGACACCACTTCCGCTACGCCGGATTTTTCCAGCACGCCGCCTTTGTCGCGCGGCCGCATCACATGCGGCAGATCGTCGACGCCGCAAGGCGGAAACAGCAAACCGTTCGCGGGCACATCGAGACCGGTGGCATTGGCAATCGCCGCCATTTCGATCGCGGATTTGGTGCCGTCCAAAAACGAGTTGAACATCTGCGGATTCATGCCAGCCGACTGCGCTTGATCGGCCGACAGTCCGTAATGGCCCCAGACGCCTGCTGGCGTCACGTCGTGATAGGCAGGCAGATATTTTGTCCCCTTGCCGGCGGCGACGACGCGGAATCCGGTGGCGCGCGCCCAGTCCACCATCTCGGCGGTGAGCGCCGGCTGGTCGCCATAGGCCAGCGAATAGACCACTCGCGCTTTACGCGCTTCCTCCGCAAGCAACGGCCCCGCCAGCACATCGGCTTCGACATTGACCATGACGATATGTTTGCCGGCCGCGATCGCCGCACGCGCATGTTTGATGCCGACCGCCGGATTGCCAGTGGCCTCGACGATCACCTCGATATTGGCTGACGTCGCTTTCGTGCTGTCTGCAGTGAATGCGGTTGCCGCGATCCGCTCGGCGTCCCAGCCGACGGTGCGGCAAGCCTCGCGCGCCCGCTCCGGATCGAGATCGACGATCACGGGCACTTCCAGCCCCGGCGTATGCGGCACCTGCGACAAGAACATCGAGCCGAATTTTCCGGCGCCGATCAGCGCGACACGGACAGGCTTTCCGGCGGCACGGCGGGCGTCGAGGAGACGATGGAGGTTCATGGGAGGTGATCCGATCGGACTATCCCGTCATTCCGGGACACGCGCCTTCGCGTGGACCCGGAATCCCGAGATGATTGGCGTGAGATTCCGGGTTCGCGTCTTCGACGCGCCCCGGAATGACGAGAAGGTACCCTACTCCGCTGCCTGGCGATGGGCGCGCGCGAGCCGCAGCAGCGCCTCGTCGTCGACCGTCGCAATCGGCGTAAAATCGCGGTGCGCGATATATTCCGGGCGCGTGGGGGTGCGGATGTAGTTCGAAACCGCGTTCAGCGTCAGATAGACGATCTTGCGCGGATAGGGCGTGATGTTGCCGGCCGAGCCGTGCACCAGATTGCCGTGGAACATCAGCATGCCGCCGGCTTTGCCGGTCGGTGCGACGATGCCGCCTTCCTTCACCAGCCGCGTCACGGTTTCCTCGTCCAAGGTCCACAGCGGATAAGACGTCGTCTGAAGATCGTGCGAGGCCTTGAGATCGCCGGCATGCTGGCTTTTCGGCACCAGCATCAAAGGACCGTTGATCGGCATCACCTCGTCGAGGAAGATCGCAATATTCATCGCGCGCGGCTCTGGCATGCCGTCGTCGCGTTTCCAGGTGCCGTAGTCCTGATGCCATTGCCAGACATCGCCGGTGAAGGCGGATTTGGCGTTGATCTTGTACTGGTGCATGTAGATTTTTTCGCCAAAAATCTGCTCCACCGGATCGATCATGCGCGGATGGGCGCCGAGCAGCCCGAACGCCTCGTTATAGAGATGGGCGGC
>DATBYN010000104.1:0-3803 GCA_036513695.1 Bradyrhizobium sp.
CGAGGGCATGATCGCGGACCTCGTGCAAACCATCTCAAAGCTCAATGAGCGAGGCATCCCGGTGGTGCTGCTCGGCCCTGCCGTGCAGTTCCGCTCGAGGTTGCCGTCGATGCTGATGCGCGCGGATCTGCGGCATGCCGACGCGCGCTCCGATGATTTTGTGCTTCCTGATATTTTCGCGCTCGACCGCAAGATGAAGGTGGCGCTGCCGGCGCATGAGGGGTTTTCCTACGTTTCCGTGGTCGATGCGGTCTGCCCGGAGCGGCACTGTCCGCTGACGATTGACGATGGCATTCCCTTGGCGTGGGATCACGCGCATCTCACCGCGGAGGGGTCGGTTTACGTGATGGAAAGACTCGTGCCGATGCTGGGGGTGAAAAAGTAAAGTAACCGTCGTTCCGGGGCGATGCGAAGCATCGAACCCGGAATCTCGAGATTCCGGGTTCGCCCTGCGGGCGCCCCGGAATGACAGCGAGGAGGACATCACGTCATCACCCCCACAATCGCGCCCATCAGGCAGGTCGTCAGCGTGCCCGAGACGATCGATTTCACCCCTAACGAATTGATCTCGTCGCGGCGCTCCGGCGCCATGGTGCCGAGGCCGCCGATCATGATGCCGAGACTGCCGAAATTGGCAAAGCCACACATCGCATACAGCATGATCAGCCGCGACCGCGGATCGAGTGCGTCCGCGCCGAGTTTTGACAGATCGACATAGGCGATCAGCTCGTTCAGGATCGTCTTGGTGCCCATCAGGCTGCCGGCCGTGATCGCCTGCGACCAGGGCAGGCCCATCAGCCAGCACACTGGTGCCATGAGGTAACCGAGCATCCGCTGCAGCGAAATCCCCGCGCCGCCGACATCGGGCAACAGCCCGAGGATGGCGTTGGCGAGATGCACCAGCGCCACCAGCACGATCAGCATTGCCACGATGTTGAGCAGCAGCTCTAACCCGGCGGTAGTGCCCTTGACGATTGCGTCCATGGTGGAGGAGGCGTGCGCGTCGGGGTCGGCAAGTCCACCGCCGGTCCTGGTGTCGCGGGTCTCCGGCACCATGATCAGGCTGACCAGGATCGCCGCAGGCGCGCCGAGCACGGAGGCGATGACAAAATGCGCCGCCGCATCCGGGATCAACGGCGCCAGCAAGGTGGCGTAGAGCACCAGCACAGTGCCGGCGATGCCAGCCATGCCGCCGGTCATCACCAGAAACAATTCGCTGCGGGTGAGCTGCGCCAGATAGGGCCGGATGAACAGCGGCGATTCCACCATGCCGAGAAAGATGTTGGCGGCCGTCGACAGCCCGACCGCGCCGCCGACGCCAAGTGTGCGCTCCAACAGCCACGCCATGCCGCGCACCACCGGCGGCAGCACACGCCAGTAGAACAACAGCGTGGTGAGCACGCTCATGACCAGCACGATCGGCAGCGCCTGAAACGCCAGGACAAAATCCGCACCAGGCGCCTTGACGTCGAACGGCAGCGTGCCGCCGCCGAGATAGCCGAATACGAAGGCCGTGCCCGCGCGCGAGGCCGATGAAATCGCGCCGACGGCATCGTTGATGACGCCGAACGCGTGTGCGACCAGCGGCAGTTTTATCAGCGCCACGGCGGTGAGGAAGGTGACGAAAAGTCCAACGGCTGCCTGCTTCAGCGAAACAACGCGGCGGTTTTCACCGAATAGCCATGCGATCAGGAGCAACGCGATGACGCCGAACGCCGATTGCAGTTGAAGCATCTTGCCCCCAGCCCACATCGCTCAAAATGGTCGTCCCCGCGAACGCGGGGACCCATAACCACCGATGTTGATTGTGGAGAAAGGCAACTACCCCAGCGCTCCTTCGATAGGACACCGTGTATGGGGTCCCCGCGTCCGCGGGGACGACGAGGGAGTGTGTCTCACCCCCGTCCGACAAACGGCATCTTGCTCGCCATCACCGTCATGAACAGCACGTTGGCGTCGAGCGGCAGGCTTGCCATGTAGGCGACCGCGTCGCCCACCGCCTTGGCGTCCATGCGCGGCTCCGGCATCTTGCGGCCGTCGGGCTGCAGCACGCCGTCGACCATGCGGTCGGTCATCGGGGTTGCGGCGTTGCCGATGTCGACCTGGCCGACCGCGATGTCGTAGGCGCGGCCGTCGAGATTGCTCGCTTTGGTCAGGCCGGTGATGGCGTGCTTGGTCGACGTGTAGGCCGCCGAGAAAGGCCGCGGCGCGTGCGCGGAGATCGATCCGTTGTTGATGATGCGGCCGCCGCGCGGGGTCTGGTCCTTCATGATCCGGAACGCGTGCTGCGTGCACAGGAACGGCGCGGTCAAATTGGTTGCGACCACCCCCTGCCATTGCGCGAGGCTGAGATCCTCGAACGGCACCGGCGGCGCGCCCATGCCGGCATTGTTGAAGAGCACGTCGAGCCGGCCGTAGACGTCCATCACCTTGGCGAAAAGGGCTGCGATCGAACCGGGGTCGGTCATGTCGGCGGAAACCGGAAGGCTCTTGCCAACATTGTCGCCGAGCTTTTGAGTCTCTTCCAGCTTCTCCATGCGCCGCCCGGCGAGAACGACGGTAAAACCGGCGTTCATCAGTGCCAGCGATGCCGCGCGTCCGACGCCGGTGCCGGCGCCGGTCACCACAGCGATCTTGCTTTTTGCCTCGGTCATTTGCTTCCTGCCTTTATGCTTTTCGTTCTGTTTCGCTCTTGTAGGGTGGTCTTGGAATATTCTGATGCGCCGCGCGCAGCGCCGCCGACCAGCGCGACCGCAGATCGTGGAAATACGGCTCGCCGGCCTCGATGCGATGGTTGAGATCGGCGTCGCAGACGTCGGTGCGCGCCACCAGCACGTCGATCGGCAGGCCGACGCCAAGATTGGAGCGCATCGTCGAGTCCATCGAGATCAGGCTGGTTTTCAGCGCTTCATAGAGCTCAACATCGTAATGCATGGCGCGGTCGAGCACCGGCTTGCCGTATTTGTGCTCGCCGATCTGCAGGTAGGGCGTATCGGTGGTGCATTCGATGAAATTGCCGGCCGGGTAGACCATGAACAGCCGCATCCGCGACCCCTTGATCTGACCGCCGAACAGGAACGACACGTCGAAATTGATATCCTCCGACTGCAGCGCGGTGCCTTCGGTGGCGTGCACGGCGCGTATCGCCCGCCCGATGCGCTGGGCGGCCTGGAACATGGTCGGCGCGTTCAACAGCGTTTCAAGTTCGCCGGTGTCCGGATCCTCAAGGCCCTCGGTCAGCGTCGATAGCACCGACTGGCTGATCGCGAGGTTGCCGGCGCTCGCGACCGCCATGATGCGCTCGCCCGGCTTTGCGAAGATGTGGAGCTTGCGGAAGGTCGAGACATTGTCGAGGCCCGCGTTGGTGCGGGTGTCGGCGATCATCACCAACCCGTCCCGCACCAGCACTCCGCAGCAATAGGTCATTTCCGGTCCCCGCACGCCTAGACGGCGCAAATTACTAGCCAATTTCGCCGGGGGCGTCCAACCCGATTCGACGGTCTTCGCGCGTCATTATCGGGCAAATCAGTCGGGCCAATTCACTCCGTCGTCCCTACGAAAGCAGGGACCCACACGCCGCGGCGTGTGTTCTTGAGAAACGCTGTCGACGGCTTCGGGCAGCCATTAACGCCTGTGATGATGGGTCCCTGCTTTCGCAGGGACGACACCGAGAGGTGAAGTCACTATCTGGCAGCGTAGGCGCGCCGCATCGGCTTGAGCACAGCGAGCGCCAGAATGCCCGTCAGTGCGTCCATCGCGATGATGATCGCAAAAACCGGCAGCCAGCTGCCCGTCTGCTCACG
>DATBYN010000105.1:0-2217 GCA_036513695.1 Bradyrhizobium sp.
CCTTTCATCCCGAAATCGAGGGACGATGGAGACGATGGAAATGTCAGGTGGAATCAGCCTTGGAATTGAAAACCTTGGCCCGTCGGGCCACGTCGATGATTTTGCGCGGCGAAATCTTCCGCCGTTCGAGCAATGGCCGCAATTGCGGCTCGACCGCCCGGAGTTCCAATACCCTGATTACCTCAACGCCGCGGTCGAGCTGACCGACCGTAACGTCGAGAACGGATTCGGCGATCGTGTCGCGCTGATCGGCAACGGCCGCCAGCGCACCTACAAGGAATTGGCGGATTGGTCGAACCGTCTTGCGCATGCGTTGGTGGAAAATTACGGCGTCAAGCCCGGCAACCGGGTGCTGATACGTTCGGGCAACAATCCGGCGCTGGTCGCTGCATGGCTTGCGGCAACCAAAGCCGGCGCCGTCGTCGTCATCACCATGCCGATGCTCCGTGCCGGTGAGCTGACAAAAATCATCGACAAGGCGGAGATCGCGCTGGCGCTGACCGACAGCCGCATCGCCGACGAACTGGTCGCGTGCGCGAAGACCAGCCGGTTTCTCAAGCAGGTCGTGAATTTTGACGGCACGTCCAACCATGATGCCGAGCTCGACCGGATAGCGCTGAGCAAGTCGGTTCGGTTCGATGCCGTGAAAACCGGCCGCGACGACGTTGCTCTACTGGGATTTACCTCGGGCACCACGGGCGAGCCAAAGGCGACGATGCATTTCCATCGCGATCTCATGATCATTGCGGATGGTTATGCCAAAGAAGTCCTCAACGTCACGCCGGATGATGTCTTCGTAGGCTCACCGCCGCTTGCCTTCACATTTGGCCTTGGCGGTCTTGCGATCTTCCCGTTGCGGTTCGGCGGCACCGCGACGCTTCTCGAAAACGCGGCGCCGTCCGAGATGGTCAAGATCATCGAAACCTACAAGGCCACGATTTGCTTTACCTCGCCGACCGCGTATCGGGCAATGATGGCCGCGATGGACAACGGCGCCGATCTGTCGTCGCTGCGTCTTGCGGTCTCCGCCGGCGAGACCTTGCCGGCGCCGGTGTTCGAGAGCTGGACCCGCAAGACCGGCAAGACCATTCTCGATGGCATCGGCAGCACGGAATTGCTGCATATCTTCATCACCAACCGGGTCGGCGACGCCGTCGGCGGGACGACCGGGCACCCGGTGTCCGGTTACGAGGCGAAGATCGTCGACGACGACATGAACGAATTGCCGCCGGGAACCGCCGGCAAGCTTGCGGTTCGCGGGCCGACCGGATGCCGCTATCTCGCGGACAAGCGGCAGTCGAACTATGTGCGCGATGGCTGGAATATTACAGGCGACACATTCGTCCGCGATGCGAACGGGCGCTTTTGCTTCGTGGCCCGATCGGACGACATGATTATCTCCTCCGGCTACAACATCGCGGGCCCCGAGATTGAAGCCTGCTTGCTGACCCATCCCGCGGTCGCCGAATGCGGCGTAGTCGGCTCCCCCGACGAGGCCCGCGGCATGATCGTCAAGGCCTATGTGGTGGTCGCGCCAGGTGTCACCGCCGACGAGGCGCTGACGACGGCGCTGCAGGAGCATGTCAAGCGCGAGATCGCGCCATACAAATATCCGCGCGCGATCGAATTCGTAGCCCAACTGCCGAAGACCGAAACCGGCAAATTGCAGCGGTTTGCCCTGCGGCAGATGGCTCAGGCCGGTAGCGCTTCGTCCGGCATGGCTGCGGAATGAATCTTAAGATGAGGGAGAATTTTTAGTGAGCACGCAAAACGGGCCCACGCTTGCCGTGCTGCCGATGTCAAAAGGCGAGACGTCGCCTGGCGGTCCGCAAATATTGCAGCCGAGCGGCTGGCCGGCGCCGAAGGGATATGCCAACGGCATGGCGGCCGACGGCCGCCTGGTGGTGACCGGCGGGGTGATCGGCTGGGACACAAATGGACATTTGCCGCCCGACTTCGTCGCGCAGGTTCGCCAAGCCCTGAGCAACATTGCAGCGATTCTGGCAGAGGGCGGCGCGCGGCCGGAGCATCTCGTGCGTCTGACCTGGTATGTCGTCGATATGGAAGAGTATCTTTCGAACCTGAAGGCGCTCGGACAAATCTATCGCGATATTTTCGGCGCGCATTATCCCGCGATGGCGCTGGTTCAGGTGGTGCGGCTGGTCGAAAAGGCGGCGCGGGTCGAGATCGAGGCGACGGCGGTGGTGCCGCGGTGAG
>DATBYN010000106.1:0-4074 GCA_036513695.1 Bradyrhizobium sp.
CTCCTATGCCTCGATCGCCCGCATGCTCGACGAAATGGCCGTGGTGCCTGGCGTGCGCGGCGTGATGCTGACTTTTGATGATTTCGTGATCGGCATAGAGCAGTTCGGCACCCGCATCCTGCCACTGATGCGCTGCCGCAGCGCCGGATAGTCCATCGGCAAAAGGGCTTTCGGCGGCGCCAAACCAACAGAAAGGAAAATTACGATGTCAGAAAACGGGACGGGTGCGGCAGATCGCGCCAGGAAGATCACACGCCGGCGCCTGCTGAAAAGCAGCGCGGCCGCGGCCGGGCTCGCGGGAGGGTCCGGCGTGCTGACCGGGTTCCCGACGATCTGGGCGCAGAACATCAAGGACGTGACCTTGCTCCATGCGGGCCCCCCCGTCGCCGCGATCCCAAAGATCGGCGAGCAGGCGAGCAAGGATCTCGGCTTCACGATCAAGATGCAGGCGACGGAGAGCGTCGATCTGTTGAACCGTTTTTTGTCGCAATCGAGCGCGATCGATGTCGGCGACGTCAGCATCGTGTTCATGAAATACCTGGTCGGGCGCAACGTCCTGCAGGCGATACCGGTCGCCAAATACAAGGACTGGGACAAGGTGATCCCGCTGTTCAGCAAGGGCCTCTACCCGAACGGCAGCGAGGCGTCGACCCAGGGGGTCGCACCTTATACCGTGCTCTATGCGACCGGGCCCGACGGCCAGAAATTCGCTAACGGGCCGACCGAATGGCTGACCGGCATCCCGACCATCACCAATGCCGACACTCTCGGCGTGCGCCCCGATCTGGTGGGTCGGCCGATCAAGAGCTGGGCCGATTTGATCAGCCCCGAATTCAAGGGCAAGGCGGCATTGCAGGACCAGCCGACAGTCGGCGTCATCGATGTCGCATTGGCGCTGGAGGCGCGCGGCGACGTCAAATACGGCAACAAGGGGAATATGACCCGCGACGAGATCGACAAGACGATCACGGTGATGATGGACATCAAGAAGGGGGGTCAGTTCCGTTCGTTCTGGAGCACCTTCGACCAGTCGGTCAACCTGATGGCCTCGGGAGAGGTGGTGATCCAGTCGATGTGGTCGCCGGCCGTGACCGCGGTGAAGACCCGCAATATCCCGTGCGTCTACCAGCCGCTCCAGGAAGGGTTCCGCGGCTGGGGCTACACGCTAGCGCCGATGAAGCATCTCAGCGGCCTCAAGCTCGATTGCTTTTACGAATACATGAACTGGTACACCGCGGGTTTCCAGGGCGCCTTTATCGCCCGGCAGGGCTACTACTCGTCGATCCCCGACAATGCCAAGAAGTTCCTGACCGAGGCGGAGTGGGATTACTGGTACGCCGGCAAGCCGGCCGCGACCGACATCACCGATCCCTATGGGAAGCTGATGGAAAAGGCCGGCGGCGTTCGCGATGGCGGCTCGTTCTGGGACCGGATGGGCAACATCGCGGTGTGGAATTCGGTCATGGACGAAGACCGCTATCTGACCCGGCGGTGGAACGAGTTCATCACCACGTGACGATCCTGGCGCGACCCGCCGCTCCGCTGCCGCGGCTGCTGTCGCCGGCCCGGCCGCGGCGGCGGTTGAAGCCATCGCTGGTATCGTGGCTGCAGGTCGGCCCGCTGGCTTTTATCCTGATCGTGCTGTTCGCTCTGCCGACATTCCTGTTCGCGGTCGTCAGTTTTTTCGACTACGACCGCACCGGCATTTATCCAGCCTTCGTCCTCGACAATTATCACGACCTGCTGACCACCCCGGCGACGATCCGGGTCTATGTCAGTTCCCTGACATTTGCTGTCGTCGTGTGGGCGATCACGCTTTTTCTTGGATTCAACATTGCGCACTTCCTGATCTTCCATGTGCGCAGCGCGGCGGTGCGGACGGTGTTATTTCTGCTGTGCGCGATCCCGTTCTGGACCTCGGGCATCATCCGCACGATAGCCTGGATCCCGTTTCTCGGCCGCAATGGTGCCTTCAATCAGATCGTGATGGGCGCCGGCCTGACCTCGCAGCCGCTCGATTTCCTGTTGTTTTCGAGCTTCGCGGTGATCATTACCTACGTCAATCTGTTCACCCTGCTGATGGTCGGGCCGATCGCCAATTCGCTGGCAAAGATCGATCCGGCCTTGATCGAGGCGGCGCGCGATGCCGGCGCCAGCCGCTGGCGTGTCATGGTCGAGGTGATAATTCCCCTCTCGAAAACCGGCATCGCCCTGGGCTCGATCCTGGTCTTCACGCAGGTCATGGGCGACTTCTTCGTCGTCAAGCAGATGAGCGGCGGACAGAGCGCGTCGATCGTCTCGGCACTGGCGACCGAGATCCAAGCTATGCAATACCCGCCGGCATCGGCGAGTGCCGTGGTCCTGGTCTGCTTTGTCGCGATCCTCGTCGCCGGGATGATGCGGGTGGTCGACGTGCGCAAGGAATTGGTCAAGTGACGGGTGTGCCGCGATGATGATCGGTGGCCAGAGCTACCAGACCGGAGCCGGGGGAGGACGGCCGTGGACCTTCTACGCCCTGGCAGCGCTGTTCGGGGTGTACTTGCTCTTTCTCTACGGCCCGATGCTGGTCATGTATGTGCTGTCGTTCCAGGGGCCGAACGGCGGTGTGACATTCCCGATGGTGGGGGTGTCACTGGGTTGGTTCGCCGACATCGTCAAGCCAGGCCAGATGGCAAACATTCCGGTGTCGTTTGGCCGCTCGATCGCGCTGGCTGCGGTCGTCAGCCTGTTAACGGCGACAATCTCGATTGCAGCCGCCCTCGCGTTCCGGCGGCGCTTTCCCGGATCGGGACTGCTGTTCTACCTCGCCGTCGCCAGCCTGGTGATGCCGAGCCTGCTCGTCGGCTTCGGCATCGGACTGGGCTTCAAGACCCTTGGCCTGAAGCCGAGCCTCTTCACCTCCGCACTCGGCGCGCAATTGACCTGGACCCTGCCCTTCGGGGTCTTTGCGATGTTCGCGGTAGTCAACCGCTTCAACCGTTCCTACGAGGAGGCCGCCGACGACCTCGGTGCGAGCCCGTGGCAGCGGTTCATCCATGTGACCCTGCCGATCCTGCTACCGGGTATTATCGGCGTGGCGATGGGCGCCTTCACCTTGTCTTATGACGAATACGCGCGGACCACCCTGGTGATCGGCGACCGGAATACCCTGCCGCTCGAAATCTACGCGCTGATCTCGAGCGCGACCTCGCCAACCCTGTTTGCCATCGGGACGGTTACGACGGCCGTTTCCTTTCTGATCATCGCGCTGACCTTGTGGCGGATCTTTCACATTCAGCGCCGCCGCGCCGGCATCGCGGCCGCGCCATGACCAACCGCAACTTACGTGGTAGCGGCAGCGTGCCAGCCGAACCGCGTTTCGATGTCGAATTGGTTGCGGCAACCAAGCGCTATGGCGAGACGCTTGCGGTCGACGGCATCTCATTGCGCATTGCGCCGGCCAGCTATTGCTGCCTGCTTGGCCCCAGCGGGTGCGGCAAGACCAGCACGTTGCGCATGATCGCGGGCCACGAGCAGATCACCGACGGCGACGTCCTGATCCGCGACCGTAATGTCACCGATTTGCCGCCCGCCCGGCGAGGCACAGCCATGATGTTTCAGAGCTATGCGCTGTTTCCGCATTTGAACTGCCTCGACAATGTCGCGTTCAGCCTCAAGATGCGCGGCATCGGCAAGGCCGCGCGGCACGACCGGGCGCGCGAGTTCTTGCGGTTGGTGGAAATGGAGGGGTTCGCCGACCGTCTGCCCTCGCAGCTCTCGGGGGGTCAGCAGCAACGGGTCGCTCTGGCGCGTTCGCTGATCACCGAGCCGCAGGTTCTGCTGCTCGACGAGCCGCTGTCGGCGCTCGACCCGTTCCTGCGCGGTCGCATGCGCGAGGAATTGAAGCGGTTGCAGCGCGAACTCGGCATAACCTTTATCCATGTCACGCATAGCCAGGACGAAGCGATGGCGCTCGCCGATCTGATGGTCGTGATGCATGAGGGGCGCATCCGCCAAGCCGGGACCCCGCGCGAGATTTTCGAGCAGCCGGCGAGCGCCTTCATCGCGAGGTTCATCGGCGGCCATAACGTACTG
>DATBYN010000107.1:0-5539 GCA_036513695.1 Bradyrhizobium sp.
CTCTTGATACCGGTGCGGCGACCGTCGATGCGCGGGAATTCGCCGGTCAGGTCGTCGAGATAGGTTTGCGAAAAGCGGTCGGTATTTCCGGCGAGATCAAAAGTCCAGCGGCACAGCCGCGCGCTCGACTTTTTCGGATCGGTCGGCGAGCCGTCCGGATGGGTGAACAGCGGGGCCTCCTCGTATTGCATGACGTCGGCGACGATGCGGCCATTTTCTTCCCACGCATTCATGACGTGGAAGACGTAGCAGTCTTCGGCGCGAAACCAGACGATATCCTTGGCTGACCCCTTGCGCGTCATGATGCCGACAAAGGCGCCCTTGCCCGGCTCCCAGGCGTAAGGCGGCCGGCCGCCCATTGCGCGTTCCATGCTGCCGGTGATGGGCAGGACCGGAAACAGCAGATGGTTTTCCGTGACGATGAAATCGTGCACCATGCTGGCGTAAGGCGCCTCGAACCGATCGAAGCGCGTCACCACGCCAAACGCATTGACGGATCCGAACGACAGCCCAGGGGTCAGCGGGCCAGTGGCATTATAGCCGAAGAACACCATTTCGCCGGTCAAGGGATCGATCTTGGGGTGCGCCGTGAAGGGGCCGCTGATGCCGCCGCCATAATTGCAATAGCCGCGGGTGTTGAGCGTACCCGGTTCGATCTCGGTCGGCAGATGGCCTTCCTCCAGCGCCAGCAGGCGTCCGGCATGAAAGACGATGTTGGTATTGGCGACGCCGCTGTCGGAAATTGCAGTAGGTGGTGCATCGGGCAATTTGCGGCCGCCGAAGCCGGAAAACAGCGCGCGGCCGGCGTCGTGCTCGGCCAGCCATTTCGGGGTACGGACCCAGCGGTTACGGTAGCTGGCGCGGCCGTTCTCCAGATGAAAGGCGTGCAGCATGCCGTCGCCGACGAACCAATGCGCGCCCGGCGCGTCGAACTGCGGATTGGGGCCGTTGCGGTAGAGCGTGCCGTTGAGCTCGCGCGGCAATTCGCCGACGACCTTCAGATGCGGTGCGTCGCATTCCATCGGTGTCGGCGCCAGATTGGTCCGCGCCGCTTGTGTCACTGCTTGCTCGCGCATCGGTTGCTCCCTCATGTTATCTTTACATCGTAAAGATGCAATTTGGGTCCGTCAAGCAAAATCTTTACACTGTCAAAATCGTGATCTATATAGCAGAAATGGCAAGAAAACCCGGCACTGCCCGAGCCCGCGCGTCGCGCGCCGCAACCAACGCCGTGCCGGCGCGGGGAGTGCGGAAGAAAACCGCGCCCCGCACCACCGGCTCAAGCGACGATACGCCGTATCATCATGGCGCGCTGCGGGCTGCGCTGTTGGAGGCGGCGGAACGGGTGCTCGAACGCGACGGGCTTTCGGGACTGACGCTGCGAGCGGTGGCGCGCGAGGCCGGCGTCTCGCATGCAGCACCCACCCATCATTTCGGCGACCTCACCGGCCTTGTCAGCGAGCTTGCCGCGATCGGCTTTCGCCAGTTCAACGCCGCCATGGTCGCTGCCGGCGCCTCCGGTACGTCGCTGGTCGAGAAGGCGCTGGCGCGCGCCAAGGCCTATGTCGCTTACGCGCAGGCGCATCCCGGCATGTACTCCCTGATGTTCCGCACTGAACGCCTCGATTATTCAAGGCCCTCGCTGCATGAGGCGGCTGAGGCCTCGTTCGCAGGCCTCGCCGGTTCGGTCGGCGCCAGCCGCCATGAGGAAATCCACCAGGAGGCACTGTCGCTCGATCAGGCTGCGGCGATCGCCCGCGCCTGGTCGCTGGTCCACGGGTTTACGATGCTGCTGCTCGACGGACGCCTGAAGAACATCCTGCACCGGCTGCCTCAGGGTACCGACGCCGAAACCTTGCTGGATGCCATGCTCAGAATAACAGTCGGTAAGCCGCCGGGGTGCTAAATTAGCGCCGCATAGTCAGGTCCATGGCGTAGCCGTTTTGTCATCCGACGGGCTCCAACGCGGATTTTTTTGTCTTCGACGCGTGCAATCTGGGGAAGGTTCGGCCAAGATGCCGTGAAACACCTGACAATGATCCGGAATCGTCATAGAACAGCGGCTTCGCGATCCCGCCTCTTCCACGAGCGTGTCAGTTTCAGTCGATCATGCCTGCCATTTCGCCGAACAAACCCTATCGTGTTGGCCGTTCCCGCACCGGGCTTGGCCTCTTCGCCACCAAACCGATCAAGAAGGGCACCAAAATAGTCCGCTATTTTGGGCCGCTTTTGGATTGCCGGAAGAAGAAGGACGACGCGGTCGAGAACAAATATCTGTTCGAACTCAACGGCCGCTGGACCATCGACGGTTCGGTGCGCGAGAACGTCGCCCGCTACGTCAATCACGCCTGCAAGCCGAACGCCGAATCCGACGTCAGGCCGCGTAAGCGCAAGGTGTTCATCCGCGCCATCAAGAATATCGAGCCCGGCGAAGAGATCAATTACGATTACGGCACTGACTATTTTAAGGCCTATCTGAAGCCGATCGGCTGCAAATGCGACGCTTGCGAGAAGAAACGCAAGAAGGAGCGCGCCGAGGCGAGGGCCGAAAAACTGCGCCTGAAGGCCAAGGCCGAGCGGAAGGCTTTGAAGAAAGCCGAAAAAGCGGCGAAGGCCGGGGAAAAGCTCAAGCAAAAGCTGAAGCCGCAGCTGAACGGCAAGTCGAACGGCGCCGGGCTCAACGGCAGGCATCTCAACGGCCATGGCGGAAAGTCCATCAAGGCGACATCAGCGACATCGGGGATTTTCGCGAAGCCCAAGGCGAGGCCGGGGCGGGAAAGCAGCGCTTCGGCCTGAGGCGCGGGCGCTAGCGACGGAGATAGGTCGCGTTCCGACCTACGGGGATTCCTTCGCCTTCACGAAGGCCAGATTGGTCCAGGTGACGCCGGCGAGACGATTGCGTTGCTGGCTTGATTCCGTCAGCACATTCAACACCGGCTGCAAGCCCTGCGCGAGTGCGAGTTCGACCGTCTCCTCGGATGAAACCTCGAACATGCGCCGTCCCGCGGGGACCGGCCCGTGCCGGATCCTCATGATGACGGTGCCGCCCGGGCGCACCAGCGCGGCCAAATTCGGCATCGCGCGCCGCCGTTGCGCTTCATCGAGGTGCATCCACACCGCACTGAGCATCACGAGGTCGAATGTCTCGCCGCGTGTTCGCAGCAAGGCGAGGTCCGGCAAGCTGTCGTTGAGCCATTCGATGGCCGGCGAGGGATGTAATGCCATTGCCGGGATGCGCATGGCGTCGGTTGGCTCGACGGCGACCACGCCATGACCCTGGCTTGCGAACCAGGCCGCGTCGCGTCCGGTTCCCGAACCGATATCGAGAATGCTGGCCGGCGCCGGCGGGATCAGATGCAGCACCGCCCGGTGCGAGTCGGCGGCGGGAATGGCTTCATAGAGCTTGAAAAGCTCCTCGGCCTCCTCGGCATAACCTTCGGTGCCGCTCACTTGCACTGACGTCACACGAGCCTCCGCTGGTTTTCGTCATTGCGGGGGCTAACGGGTCGCGCGAATGCGCGCCGATGAAAAGGCTCCGCGACGAAGCAATCCTGAGCCACTATGCCGTGCTATGGATTGCTTCGCGGAATTTATCATCGGGCGGCGCCTTGCGTCGACCCGTTGACTCGCAATGATGGATTCTAAGCGGCCAGCGCGCCGCCGCTCTTGCGCAACCCGATATATTGCAGCTCGGCCAACACGCCCGTCGCAATTGCCTGGGCCACGACAAAAGCCTCGCCGAGAATGTTGGGCGTCACCGCACCCGAGAACAACAGCGCGATGCTGGCAAGGGTCCATGCCGCATTACCCGCGATCACGATCATCACCAGCACCTTCGGCATGGATTGCCGGGTGCCGAGCCAGCCGACCAGCGCGGTATAGGCGATCAGAAACAGCCCGGTCTCGCGCAGCAACGCTTCGGGAAGATCGAGCAGCGGCGCCAGCGCGCCGGCGCCGACAGTGAGCAGCAAGGCACTGACGCCGCTGAAGATCGCGTCAGCCTGGATGGCGCGGCGCAGGAAGGTGGATGGATTGATCATGGCAGTTCTCCTCTCAGGTTGGTGGACGGGTGGGGGTCAGCGCGCCTGTTGGCGGAGCCAGGCCTGGAGCCGGAGCCAGGCGCGGAGCCGGCGCTTAAGGCGGATCGGGCAGAGCGTCTTGCCGACGTTGGTCTCGAACGTTTGCACCTGCGCGAATACGAACGCGCCGGTGTGGTGCACCAACGGCTCGGGCATGTTGAGGGTGCGCGCCAATAGCCGGGTCGCCAGATTGAGCATCCACGGGATGGCGCCGGCGGCCGGCGGTGCGGGATTCCTTCGGTAGTGCGGGATCATGGTCATCTCCTTCGATACCGAAGATGGGCCAACCGCATCCGCCGTTCGATTACCTCTGACGTAATGGAAAGCATGAAATTCGCATGCTAGATTTTCCACCATGAACGCACAGACTGCCACGGCGCGAGCCGAACGAAGCAAACCATCCCATGTCGGCGATCACTTGCGCGAATGGCGCCAGCGTCGGCATCTCAGCCAGCTCGATCTCGCCGTCGACGCCGAGATTTCGGCGCGGCATTTGAGTTTTGTGGAAACCGGCCGCGCAGCGCCGTCGCGCGACATGGTGCTCAAACTCGCAGAAAGGCTCGCCGTGCCCTTGCGCGAACGCAACGTGCTGTTGGTGGCTGCGGGCTACGCGCCGGCGTTTCCGCAGCGTACGCTCGATGATCCCGCGCTGAAATCGGCGCGGGCTGCGATCGATCTGGTGCTGAAAGCGCACGAGCCCAATCCGGCGCTGGCCTATGACCGGCACTGGAACCTGGTCTCGGCCAACCGCATGGTGATGCCGCTATTGGAAGGCGTCCCGCAGCGTCTGCTCGGCCAGCCCTTCAACATCCTGCGCCTTGCCTTTCATCCCGAGGCGCTGGCGGCGCGCACCGTCAACCTCGCCGAATGGACGAGCCATCTGTTGGAGCGGCTGCACCGCCAGTGCGAGGCGACCGCCGATCCGGAACTGATAAAACTCTATTACGAGCTGAAGGCCTATCCGATCCCGGCGCGCTCCGGGCCGCTGCCGGCCGACAATGTCGCGATCCCCTTCAAGATGCGGCTCGACGGCGGCGTGCTGAGCTTTATCTCCACGACGATGATCTTCGGCACGCCGGTCGACATCACGCTGTCGGAACTGGCGCTGGAGACATTCTTTCCAGCCGATGACTTTACGGCCGCGCGGATGCGGAAGATGGCGGCCGCGCTGGAATAGCTGCCTTGCTGGCAGCTCCCTTGTTCAGCGTGCGTTTGGCGCCTATCTCTGGCACTTCCGGGAAAGCGAGGAGATCGCGATGAGCACCCTAAAGCCGCTTCAGATCGACATCGTCTCCGACGTGGTGTGCCCGTGGTGCTATATCGGCAAGCGCCGCATCGAGAACGCGCTGGCGCTGACGCCGGACGTGCCGGTGGAAATTCACTGGCGGCCGTTCTTTCTCAATTCCTGGGTGCCGCGCGAGGGAATTGGCCGCGACGAATATCTCACCGCGAAATTCGGC
>DATBYN010000108.1:0-6490 GCA_036513695.1 Bradyrhizobium sp.
CCACGTCGCGAGGCCGGTCGAGCACGTATCGCGCGCCGGCCTGAAGCTGGACCGACATGGTGTCGAACGCCTTGATGATCTGCTCGGTCAGCGGGCCGTGATCCATGCCCAATCTTAACCATCAGCGCCAGTTTTGCAACAGATGTTTCATAAAACCATATCTTAATCCATTTGGATCGCACCCTCCCGCCTCGCGCCCGCGAGCGGGACCGGATTGCCAGATCGGCGCACCAAAACTTGATCCCGATCAAGATTTTGTTTCCTGCTCGACATTAATCACGGAAACGCTCTAAAAAGGCGCTGCACCGCTTCGACCCAAGCTCGTTTCCAGGTTTCGCGATGGATTACAGCCAATTCTTCAGTTCCGCCCTCAACCGCCTGCATGACGAGCGGCGTTATCGGGTGTTTGCCGACCTCGAACGCATCGCCGGCCGGTTCCCGCATGCGGTGTGGCATTCCCCGAAGGGGCCGCAGAACGTCGTGATCTGGTGCTCCAATGACTATCTCGGCATGGGTCAGCACCCGAAGGTGGTCGGCGCCATGGTCGAGACCGCGACCCGCGTCGGCACCGGCGCCGGTGGCACCCGCAACATCGCCGGCACGCATCATCCCTTGGTGCAGCTCGAACAGGAACTGGCCGACCTGCACGGCAAGCAAGCTTCGCTGCTATTTACCTCCGGCTATGTCTCGAACCAGACCGGCATCGCGACCATCGCCAAATTGATTCCGAACTGCCTGATCCTGTCGGATGCGCTCAACCACAATTCGATGATCGAAGGCATCCGCCATGCCGGCTGCGAGCGCCAGATATTCCGCCACAGCGACATGGCGCATCTCGAAGAGCTATTGCGCGCCGCGGGACCCGACCGCCCAAAACTGATCGTCTGCGAGAGCCTGTATTCGATGGACGGCGATATCGCGCCGCTTGCAAAAATCTGCGATCTCGCCGAGCGCTATGGCGCGATGACCTATGTCGACGAGGTTCACGCGGTCGGCATGTATGGCCCGCGCGGCGGCGGCATCGCCGAGCGCGACGGCGTCATGCACCGGATCGATATTCTGGAGGGCACGCTCGCCAAGGCGTTCGGCTGCCTCGGCGGCTATATCGCCGCCAGTTCCGATATTATCGACGCTGTCCGCTCCTATGCACCCGGCTTTATCTTTACGACCGCGCTGCCGCCTGCGATCTGCTCGGCCGCGACGGCTGCGATCCGGCACCTGAAAACCTCGAACTGGGAGCGCGAGCGTCACCAGGATCGCGCCGCCAGGGTTAAGGCCATCCTGACCGCCGCAGGATTGCCTGTGATGTCGAGCGACACCCATATCGTGCCGCTGTTCGTCGGCGACCCCGAAAAATGCAAGCGCGCCTGCGATATCCTGCTCGAAGAGCACCACATCTACATCCAGCCGATCAACTATCCGACGGTCGCAAAGGGCACCGAGCGATTGCGGATCACGCCCTCGCCCTATCACGATGACGGCCTGATCGATCGGCTCGCCGAAGCGCTGGTGCTGGTCTGGGAGCGTCTCGGCCTGCCGCTCGAAGAGAAATCGCTGGCGGCCGAATAGTCGCCCTGCCGCTTCACGATCGCGCCGCGCCGCCAATCATCGCGAGATGATTGGTTTCCGTCGTTTCATCGGCCGGAAACATGCACTCGATACGCAGTTCCTGCGCGGCAATGGCTTGCGGGGTGCCTACGGTCGTGACCATCGAAAAGTAGCTCAATATGTTGTCACCTTTGACGAAGCCGATCGGGATCACCGGCATGGCGCTCAGCGCGATCGGCGTTGTCCACTCGGTTTTGACATCGGGATAGGCCATGAGCTCGGCCAGCAATGCTTTGGTTTTTTCGTCGATCACGCGCCCGACGGATTCACGGTAGACTCGCTGGAACAGGCTTTTTGCCACATCCTCCCAATTGGCGATGAACGGCCGCATTCCGTTCGGATCGAACAGCAGATGAAGCATGTTGCGCGGCGCCTTCCGCGCCGCCATGTCGATGAAGCAACCAAAGAACCGCGGCGCAGCATCGTTGGTCATCAGCACGTTCCAGTAACGGTCCATCACCAGCGCCGGGAACGGTTCGTGCTGGCGCAACATACGCTCCAGCGCCTTGGTCACGCTCTGCATTTCCGGCGCATTCCACGCGCCCTCGGCATAGATCGGGGCGTAGCCGGCCGCCAGCAACAGCGTGTTGCGGTCGCGCAGCGGGATATCGAGGGCTTGCGCGATATCCAGCAGCGTCTGCCGATTGGGGGCGCTGCGCCCGGTTTCAATGAAGCTGATCTGCCGTTGCGAAACCCCCGCATCGAACGACAGATCGAACTGGCTCTTGCCGCGCAGATCGCGCCAGTGCCGCAGCAGCACGCCGAGCTCATGCGCGGGACGTTTTGTCTTGAGGTTCGATGAGTCCATCGGGCTCATCTTAACACCGATGGCACATCTCGGTTCAATCGCCTCTCGGCCAGCGGTGTGGTGCATGGTTCGGCGGAAGCCAAAACCATGCGCCGTCACTCATTTCAGGTGGCAGCCCAGATTTGGGCCTTGAAGCGGTCTTCGATCGGCGTCGCTGCGACATTCGTCGTGGCGGCGGTCGTCGTGGAGATTCCGATGCACAGCACCACTTCAAGGACTTGCGCCTTCGAATAACCGGCCGAGGTGAACTTCTCGATGTCAGCCTCGGTCGCGTTGCCTTTGCTTTCCATCAAGGTTTTGGTGAACTGCGAAAGCGCCCGATACTTACGGTTTTCGGGCAATTTGCCGTCGCGGATCGCCTTGATGTCGCCCTCCGAGATGCCGTCCTCGATGGCAAAGGTGGAGTGAGCCGCGATGGTCCACGGGCATTTGAGGGTCACCGCGTTGGTGAGCAGCAGGACCTGCTTCTCGCATTCGTCGAAGCTGCCGCCATGGAAGCTTCCGAAGGTGGCGGCGAAGCCGTTGAGAAGGACCGGATTTTCGGCCATGGTCCCCATGATGTTCGGCAAAAACCCGAACTTCTCCTGCATCCCGCGCAGCGTCGGCTTGGACTTTTCGGGTGCCGACTCGATGGTGTGAACGACAAATTTCTGCATTTTCCGGTTCCTTTTGTATGGTAGCTCCTCTGCCGCACCGGTTCTTCCACATCGCCATCCATCGATTCAATTACATCGCAGGTAATAAAGGCAGCTCTGTTCGCCGCGATCCAAGGTGTGCAGATGGCGATTGCCTCGAAGGGCATTGCGGCGCGGCAATGCCTGGCGGGGGCGGACTTAACGACGATCGCTTTTTCCGGGGCTTGAGCAAGATTTCGCTGTCGCTTGCTGGGGCGCAAAGCGTTAGATTTCGCGCAACGGGCGAGGATATTGACAGGGAGCAAGCAGCAATGCTGCACGACTGGGGCGTGATCGCAGCCGCGTTCGGCTACATCTCCTTCCTGTTTCTGGTGGCGAGTTATGGCGACCGCCTCTCGCCGATGCAGCGCGGCCGCGCCAGCGCGCTGATCTATCCGCTGTCGCTGGCGATCTATTGCACCTCGTGGACGTTCTTCGGCTCGGTTGGATTCGCCACCCGCACCAGCGTCGATTTTCTCGCGATCTATGTCGGCCCGATCCTGATGCTCGCGCTTGGCATGCCGCTACTGCGCCGCGTGATCCAGCTCGCAAAATCGCAGAACATCACCTCGATCGCCGATTTCATCGCCGCGCGCTACGGCAAGAGCCAGGCGGTCGCCGCGATCGTGGCGCTGATCGCGATCATCGGATCGGTTCCCTATATCGCGCTGCAGCTCAAGGCGGTGGCGTCCTCGCTCGAAACCATTTTGAGCGAAGACAAGGCGATCTCCCATATTCCGATACTCGGCGATATCGCGCTGGTCGTCACGCTGGCGATGGCGGCTTTCGCGGTGCTGTTCGGGACCCGCCAGACCGATGCGACCGAACACCAGCACGGCCTGATGCTGGCGGTCGCCACCGAATCCATCGTCAAACTGGTGGCGTTTATCGCGGCCGGCGCCTTCGTCACCTTCTGGATGTTCACCCCCGTCGAACTGGTCGAACGCGCGATGAAGACCCCGGAGGCGGTGCGCGCCATCACCTATGTGCCGTCGATCGGCAATTTCCTCACCATGGTGCTGCTGTCGTTCTGCGCGGTGATGCTGTTGCCGCGCCAGTTTCACGTCAGCGTGGTGGAGAACTCCTCGGATGCCGAGGTAAGCCGGGCGCGCTGGCTGTTCCCGCTCTATCTGGTCGCCATCAATCTGTTCGTGATCCCGATCGCGCTCGCCGGCCTGATCACCTTCCCGTTCGGCGCCGTCGACAGCGACATGTATGTGCTGGCGCTGCCGATCGAGGCAGGTGCTTCCCTGCTCAGCGTGGGCGTCTTTGTCGGCGGCCTGTCGGCGGCGACCGCGATGGTGATCGTGGAATGCGTCGCGCTTTCGATCATGGTTTCCAACGATATCGTGGTGCCGCTGGTGCTGCAGCGGGGCGCACAATCGCGCGCCGGCCAGAAGGACTTTGGCGACTTCCTGCTGAAAGTCCGGCGCTTTTCGATTTTCGCCATTATGGTGATGGCGTATTTCTATTATCGCGCGCTCGGCAACACCCAGCTCGCGGCGATCGGGCTGTTGTCGTTCGCGGCCATCGCGCAGCTTGCGCCGGCGTTTTTCGGTGGGCTGTTTTGGCGCCGCGCTACCGCGCGCGGCGCCATCGGCGGCATGCTGGTCGGCTTCGCGGTGTGGGTCTATACGCTGTTTCTGCCGAGCTTTTTGGACGGCAGCACCGCCGGCCTGATGCTGCTGCAGCACGGTCCGTTCGGGATCGAAGCGCTGCGCCCGCAGGCCTTGTTCGGCGCCGACCTGCCGCCGCTGCTGCATGGCGTGCTGTGGTCGCTCTCGCTCAACCTGCTGACTTATGTCGTGCTGTCGCTGGCGCGCCAGCCGTCCTCAATCGAACGATTGCAGGCCGATTTGTTCGTACCGAGCGCGCTGGCGCCGATGGCGCCGACCTTCCGGCGCTGGCGCACCACCGTGACAGTGCAGGACATCCAAACGACGGTGGCGCAATATCTCGGCCCCGAGCGCGCCCGGCATTCGTTCGAAGCTTTTGCCGCTCAGCACCGCATCAGTCTCGAACCGGGGACGCCGGCCGATTTTGAATTGCTGCAGCACGCCGAACATCTGATCGCCTCCTCGATCGGAGCCGCATCCTCGCGGTTGGTAATGTCGCTGTTGCTGCGCAAACGCACCGTTTCCGCCAAGGCCGCGCTGAAGCTGCTGGACGACTCCCATGCCGCGCTGCATTTCAATCGCGAGATGCTGCAGGCCGCCTTGAACCATGTGCGGCAGGGCATCGCGGTGTTCGACGCGGATCTGCAGCTGATCTGCTCCAACCGCCAATTCGGCGAAATATTGGGATTGCCGCCGCAGATCGTGCAAATCGGGATTCCGCTGCGGGAAATCCTTGAATTCATGGGCGCCATCAGCCCGCCGGGCGTTGGCGACGGCGAAGCGTTGATGGAAAGGCGGCTGGCCGCCTACACCACCGAAGGCGAGCCCTATCTGGAACGGCTGCCGGACCGTCACATGGTGATCGAGGTGCGCACCAACCGGATGCCCGGCGGCGGCCTCGTCATCACCTTTACCGACGTCACGCCATCGTTTGAGGCGGCCGAAGCGCTGGAGCGCGCCAATGCGACCCTGGAAAAGCGGGTGCGCGATCGGACCGAGGAACTGACGCGGCTGAATTCGGAACTGGCGCTGGCCAAGAGCACCGCGGAAGACGCCAATATCTCGAAGACGCGCTTTCTCGCCGCCGCCAGCCACGACATCCTGCAACCGCTGAACGCGGCGCGGCTCTATGTGACGAGCCTGGTCGAGCGCCAGACCGGCGGCGAGGACTCCCGGCTGGTCGAAAACATCAACGACTCGCTGGAGGCGATCGAGGAGATCCTCGGTGCTCTCCTGGATATTTCGCGGCTCGATGCCGGCGCCATGGCGACCGCGATCACGAGCTTCAAGATGAGCGACCTGATGCGCTCGCTGGAAATCGAATTCGCGCCGATCGCGCGCGCCAAGGGATTGAAGCTGGCATTTGTGCCCTGTTCGCTGCCGGTGGAATCCGATCGCCTGTTGCTGCGGCGGCTGTTGCAGAACCTGATCTCCAACGCGATCAAATATACCCCGCGCGGGCGCGTGCTGGTCGGCTGCCGGCGCCGTGGCCAGTCGCTGCAGATCGGCGTCTATGACACCGGCGTCGGCATTCCCGTTCTCAAGCGCGGCGAGATTTTCAAGGAGTTTCATCGCCTCGAGCAAGGCGCGCGGATTGCGCGTGGCCTTGGATTGGGGCTGTCGATCGTCGAGCGCCTTGCCCGCGTCCTCAACCACGGCATCGCGATCGATTCCAATGCCGGCGGCGGCTCGGTTTTCTCGGTGACGGTGCCGACCGCGAAGGCCATCAATTACACCGCGGCCGTCACCACCGCGACGCCGCTGTCGCGGACGCCGATGAGCGG